>JACDDF010000360.1 GCA_013817135.1 Nitrospirales bacterium | reverse complement strand
CGTTCAGCCGACGAGATGTGCAGAGCGCCGCTGACGAGTTTCGGTCGGTGTGTCAATCTGGAGGTCAATCCCCATTTGGCACATGACGCCAACGGCACGGTTGAGGAAGCGGAATCGCTTCCACAGCGCGTTCGCCTGCGCACCGACCATGACCGTCACAAGATGGTCACCCGGAATGCGGGATTGCTGCAGCCCAACCGTTACTTATCCTTCGCCATCCCTCTTCTCTTCCAGCACCGACCGAAGTGGAGGGCATCAGCGGCAGTCGGACTCACTCACCTGACTGGATTAGAGGCATCATGACGAATGTTCGTGAAAATCAACCGCCTGGCGATCCGTTTGAGATGAGCCTCAGCAGCGCGGACGATCGCCTCCGCTTAAGCAGATGGCTGCCCCCGAAGGAAGGCATCGTGCCGCACATCCGTTTTGGCAAGAGATGGATCAATATATTGTGGGTGATGCCGCTTGCGATTGTTGTACTGATCCTCGGAATCGCCGTCGCGCAAGAGTTGCGGACCATCCCCGCCATACAGGATTTCCTTACGCGTTACCCAGGCGTCCCTGCATCCGCGCCGGCCGTACACTCGGGCTTTCCGCCGTGGCTCCGGTGGCAGCACTTTTTCAACTTGTTCTTCATGATCTTCATCATCCGTTCGGGCATTCAGATCCTCGCTGATCACCCGCGATTGTATTGGAGGCGTGATTGCACTCCAAACACAGAATGGTTTCGTTTTCAGCATGAAGTTCCCAAGGACGGGATTTGGACATCCAAGGACGACGCGGTGACGATCCCGAAGTGGCTGGGCATTCCAGGCATTCGACACTCGATCGGGCTCGCGCGCTGGTGGCATTTTTCTCTCGATCTTCTCTGGTTGATTAACGGCGCAATCTTTTATGCGCTGCTGTTCACGACCGACCAGTGGCAGAGACTGGTGCCCACCACATGGACGGTTTTCCCCAACGCCCTGTCGACGGCGATTCAGTATGGATCGCTGAAGTTTCCGGCCGAGGCGACCTGGACTTATTATAATGGCCTCCAGCAACTGACGTACTTCTTCACGGTCTTCATTGCCGCTCCCCTGGCGATCATCACCGGCTTGATGCAGGGTCCGGCGATCGCCAACAAGCTGGGGTGGTTCGCAAAAATCCTGAACCGCCAGGCGGCGCGAACCATCCATTTTTTCGTGCTGTGCTGGTTCCTCTCTTTCATCTTCATCCATGTGACGCTGGTGTTCATCACCGGAATGCGAGAAAATCTGAACTTCATGTTTGCCGGCAGGAATGACGATTCCTGGGAAGGCGTCATGATGTTCTGCATCGCCATGGTGGTGGTGATCGTGGCTTGGGGGCTCGCGTCACCCATGACGATCAAACATGCCCGTCTGATTCAGAAGACCGGACAACGGATGATCGGCCCCATCAAGGGCTTGGCTGAATGGTGGGATCCGAACACCCAGTACACCGAACAGGACATCTCGCCGCATCTCTGGATCAATGGCACCCTCCCGCAATCGGATGAGTTCAATCGGCTTCTGAAGGACGACTTCACAAACTACAGATTGCGGGTGTACGGACTGGTCGATCATCCGAAGGAGTTCTCCTATGCGGAACTCAAGGCGATCCCGAAACAAGAACAGATTACGGCACACTTTTGCATTCAAGGTTGGTCCGGCGTCGCAAAGTGGGGCGGGGTGCCGATGCGTCACATTCTCGAAATCGTCAAACCGACGCCTGATGCCCGCTACGCGATCTTTTACTCATTCGCCGAGGGTGCCGAAGGCGGCCGTTACTATGATGCCCACAAAATACAGAACATGAAGCACGAGTTGACCCTGCTCGCCTATGAGTTGAACGGAGCGCCGGCCGGTGTGCTGCACGGAGCGCCGCTTCGACTGCGCTGCGAGAATGAGTTGGGCTTTAAGATGGTCAAATGGATCGAAGCCATCGAGTTCGTGCACGATTTCGCTCACTTGGGCGCCGGCCAGGGGGGATATAACGAAGATCACGAATTCTATGGGTACCGCATGCCGATTTAAGATCTGAGTTTGCGGGGAATATTTTTTGAAAGGGAAAATTTCACCCACACGGGTCCACACGAAGGGTCAGACACTCGTCACCGACACGCTGGCGGTGTATTTGTGAGCAGTCGGTGAAATTCCATTATGGACAGCTAGAAAGGAATGTCGATGAGCAAACCCACACGTGTCAGCCACCCTCTCTACCATTTCCTTCCCACGGAAATCGAGGGATTCGATTCCCTGGCCGAGCTGGCTCTGGATATGCGCTCGTCCTGGAATCATACGACCGATGACATATGGCGGCAGCTTGATCCCGAATTATGGGACATCACGCATAACCCGTGGGTGATCTTGCAGACGGTCTCCCGGGAACGGATCGAGGGCGTGATGACCGATCCCGATTTTCGTAAAAACGTCGAGGGCCTTGTGCGGACCCGGCGGCAAGCGGTGGAGGCGCCCGGGTGGTTTCAGCAGAATCATTCGCAGGGTCCTCTGACTTGTGTGGCCTATTTCAGCATGGAATTCATGTTGAGCGAAGCGTTGCCCATCTACTCGGGCGGGCTGGGTAATGTCGCGGGCGATCAGCTCAAAGCCGCCAATGACTTAGGTGTGCCGGTGGTCGGCGTGGGCTTGCTGTACCAGCAGGGCTATTTCCGCCAGATGCTCGACAAAGATGGCGCGCAAGAGGCCCTCTTTCCGTATAACGACCCCGGACAGTTGCCGATCACGCCGGTGCGCCACGCGAACGGCGAGTGGTTGCGGTTGGAAATCGTCTTGCCGGGGTACTCGGTATGGCTGCGGGCCTGGCAGGTCCAGGTTGGCCGGGTGACATTGTACCTGTTGGACAGCAATGATGCCGCGAACTTTCCTGCTCATCGAGGCATTACCAGTGAGCTGTATGGGGGCGGGCCGGAACTGCGCCTTAAACAGGAAATGTTGCTCGGGATCGGCGGATGGCGCCTGCTTGAAGCGCTGGGCATTCAACCGGATGTCTGTCATCTGAATGAAGGGCATGCGGCCTTCGCCGTATTGGAACGGGCTCGCAGTTTCATGCGCGAGACCGGCCAGCCATTCGACGTCGCACTGGCCGTCACGCGAGCGGGGAACCTCTTTACCACTCACACGGCCGTGGCCGCCGGCTTTGACCGGTTCGCTCCAGCCATGATGGAGCAATACCTGGGTTGGTATGCGGAGCAGAAACTCGGTATTCCGCTTCATGAGTTACTGGCCCTGGGCCGCCGGAACCCGCACGACGCGTCGGAACCGTTCAACATGGCCTATTTGGCTATTCGGGGATGCGGCGCAGTGAATGGCGTGAGTGCCTTGCATGGAAAAGTAAGCCGGCACCTCTTTGCGCCGCTGTTCCCCCAATGGCCGCAGGACGACATCCCCGTCGGACATATCACGAACGGCGTCCATATGCCGAGTTGGGACTCGGCCTCCGCCGATGAGCTGTGGACGGAAGCATGTGGAAAGGATCGCTGGCTGGGAACGATGGAAAGCCTTGAGCAAGGCATTCGCGGCATCTCCGACACCCGACTGTGGCAATTTCGCATCGCTGCCAGCCAGTCTCTTGTAAAATATGCGCGTGCGCAATTGTCCAGACAATTGGCCGGCTCCGGCGCATCGCCCGAAGCCATTAACGTAGCTAAACATCTGTTCGATCCTAATGCGTTGACACTGGGCTTTGCCCGTCGCTTCGCGACCTACAAGAGGCCGAATCTGCTCCTGCACTATCCGGAACGACTCCTGGGTCTGTTGTCGAATCCGCAACGCCCGGTGCAACTCATCATGGCCGGCAAGGCACATCCTGCAGACCCGGCGGGGCAGGCCTTGATTCAAGAATGGGTACAGTTTAGCCGGCGGCCTGAGACGCGTCCCCACGTGATCTTTCTGGGCGACTACGACATGTTGTTATCGGAGCACCTGGTGC
>JACDDF010000359.1 GCA_013817135.1 Nitrospirales bacterium | reverse complement strand
CGATCTTGACTGGGCGATGTCAAATCGGTGGGAAGCCCGTTGCCCTGGGAATCTTTGATTTTTCATTTATGGGTGGCAGTATGGGATCGGTGGTTGGCGAGAAAATCTGCCGGGCAATCGATCAGGCGTTGATCGGCCCTATGCCATTTTTGTTGGTCACAGCTTCCGGTGGGGCACGGATGCAGGAGGGGACCTTGTCGCTCATGCAAATGGCGAAAACGGCATCAGCCTTGGCGAAATTGCAAGAGGCTCGAATTCCCTTTGTTGTCCTATTAACGGATCCGACATTTGGAGGGGTTACCGCCAGTGTCGGGATGTTAGGGGATATCATTCTGGCGGAACCGAAGGCGCTGATCGGGTTTGCCGGCCCACGGGTCATTGAACAAACGATTAAAGAACATTTGCCGGAAGGCTTCCAACGTGCTGAGTTTTTGTTGGAACATGGCATGGTTGATCATATCGTGGAACGAAAAATCCTCAAGGCAACCCTGGAAACGTTGCTTGCGCATTGTGTGACAAAAGTCTCTTCCACTTCGGTGTAACCGCCGAATGGTCCGGCTCACCTTGTACCCCTGTGGATCTCAACAGGCTTGACGATGCGCTCGATAATGGTGAGAGCCATACACTGTAGTTATTATTGATACGAAATCTCCTTCCCTTTATTGTCTCCCGCCGAGTTTAGATTCCTGTGGCTACGTATCTAGAAACCCTCGACTTTCTCTTTTCCTTGCACCGATTTGGTATCAAGCTGGGATTGGAGGCCATTACCGATATTCTTGACCGGTTGGACAATCCTCAGCACGGGTACGCCACGCTTCATGTTGCCGGCACGAACGGGAAGGGGTCTTCATCGGCCATGGTGGCTGCGATCCTTCAAGCAAGCGGCTATCGTGTCGGACTGTATACCTCACCGCATTTGATTGATTTCCGCGAGCGCATTCGGGTTCAGGGAGCAGACATTTCTGAAGAGGCTGTCTGTGGCTTGATCGCGCAGATTCGGCGCACGGCCCATTCCCTCACCGCACTCACTTTTTTTGAGTTCACGACCGCACTGGCCTTTTTGCACTTTAGGAATGAACAAGTCGACATTGCTGTCGTAGAGGTCGGCATGGGGGGGCGCTTTGATGCGACTAATGTATTAAACCCCATCGGTGTTCTGATTACGGGAATTGGCTTCGATCATGAAGCGTATCTAGGGGACTCTCTTCAGATGATTGCGCAGGAGAAAGCCGGAGTTATTAAGCAAAAGGCTCCGGTCGTGTTGGGTCCGATGCCGGAAGATATAATCCAGATTTTTGAAACCCAGGCCAGGAAGTGGCTGGCACCGTACTTTAGGATGGGCCGGGAGTTTTCCCTTCTGGAGACCAGTGCGACGACTTTTACCTATCAAGGGCTGCGATGGACGATTCCGGAATTACAGACAAATTTGCTCGGCCGTCACCAGATGGTCAATGCCACGAATGCGCTGGCGGTATTGGAGACTGGCGTCGATGACATCTTCCCTGTTTCGCAGACGGCCATCCGGATTGGTTTGCAGGGTGTCAAATGGAGAGGTCGGTTAGAGGTCGTGAATCGAAACCCACTTTTAATTGTGGATGGGGCGCACAATCTTGCCGGTGCCCACGTGTTATTTGACTTTCTCCACTCACAAATTCATGATGGCGCGGGACGAAAACTTATTTTGGTGGTTGGGATGATGCGTGACAAAAACCTTCAAGGATTTCTGCGCGTTCTTCTTCCTCTTGTTGACCACTTGATTCTCACTCAGCCACGGATGGAAAGGGCGGCATCGGTGGATGAGCTCAAGCACGCTGTCGATCGCGAAGATATGGTTCCGTGTCTACTTGCCGATTCATGGGAGGCTGTTTGTCAAGCCAAGGAAATGGCGAATCCCTCAGACGTCATTTGTGTCACCGGGTCGTTATTTCTGGTTGGGGAGGTACTCAATCGGCTCACTCAGCCGGGTTTAGGAACGTGACGTGTGTGAGCCTGGCCGATGACTGGCGTGTTCTCTCGCGCCGGTCTCATGGGTTGTTGGTCGGTCTATTCATTTTTTTACGATGTTGGCAGCGGGAGAAACCGTGTTCGCACAACCGGATTCTCCCCCTGGAGAATCCGGGGGACTCTCCGCAGATACCTCATCTCAGGAGGCGCCTGCCGAACCAACTTCACAGGGAACTCCCGTCGCCATTAATGCCGACCGGATTGACTATAATCGTGATCGGGAAGAATATCACGCTACCGGGGCTGTGGATATTACGCGTGGTCCCATTCACCTGAATGCGGATGAAGCCACCCTTCAAAAACTCACGGGGCTTTTGAAGGCACGTGGGCATGTGCATTTACGAGATACCCAGACCGATATTTGGTCGGAAACGCTTGAGCTCAATCTCAATACCGAAGCCGGTGTGATCACCAATGGAAATATTTTTTCGAAGGAACAAAATTCCTTTGTGACGGGGCGACGGCTTCAGCGGTTTTCCGAAACCCATTATCGGGTCAAGGAGGGTTCCTTTACCAATTGCGATGTCCAGGATGGCGCCATTCCGGCTTGGCGGTTTAACTTTCATGATATGGATGTGGAATATGAGGATAGTTTGTTTGGAAAAGGTGTATGGTTCAATGTGAACGATGTGCCGGTGATCCCGCTTCCCACCTTTCGATATCCGCTGGGCGCTTCTCGAAAAAGCGGATTCTTGTTTCCGACAACCGGGTACAATACTAATTTCGGTTACCAGTATCGGCAGGGGTATTTTTGGGCCATCAATCCAAGTAGTGATTTAACCATTTCCCCGCAAATATTAACCGAGCGTGGAGGAGGTGCGGATCTGCAATATCGCTATGTGTGGAATCGGCTCACAAAGGGAGAATGGTTGATACGCTCGCTCTATGATACCCAGCAAAATCGTGGGCGAGCCGAAGTTCGAGGGGCTCATGTTCAGCAATTCAATCCTGATTTGTCTTTACGAATGATGGCCAACTTTTCAAGTGATCGAACGTTCTTGCAAAATTTCAGCAGTTCCGGGACTCAACGGGCCTTACCCAGTCAAGAGTCGTATCTCACCATTTTGCAACGACTTGATCATGGTGCGCTGTATCTCTCGGGTCAATATCTTCAGCCGTTAAGCACGGGCGGCAATACGACCTTTCAGCGGTTACCTGAAATCGGGCATCGGTTCATGAATCCCAGTGTCTTGGGCAGTCCCATATCGCTCACTGCGGAAACGACCGCGGTGCAATTTCACAGGCAGACGGGATTCGATGTTGGTCGTCTCGATGTGTTGCCGGGACTTTCGATGGAAGGGCTCCATCTGGGACACACGTTGGGATTTCGTCCTCAGGTCAAATTCCGTGAAGTGGGCTATACCCGAGGTCTCACTAGCAAATCAGCACAACATCGTGAAACCTTTTGGGTTGGCGCTGAATTATTTTCGAATATGTCGAAACGATTTTCCCTCGGCGAGGGGAATTGGATCCGGCATTCTATTCAGCCCAATGTGATTTATGAGTATGTGCCACAGACGAAACAAGCGGAATTAGTTCAGGTCGATGCGGTGGATGATTTGATTCAAAAGAGTCTGGTCACCTATTCCTTGAAAAATCGTCTGAGCCAAATTGGTGGCGGGAATTCCAATCCCTGGTTGGATCTGTTATTTGCCCAAAGTTATCATGTGGCCAATCCGTCGCCCTTGGCCTCCAAATTTTCGGATATCTGGACACGGGGGCACTTTCATGCACCGGTGAATTCCTCAGCATTCATCTCGGCATTCGATCTGAGGGTGGATGCCTTCTACGATCCGAACAGGAAATATTTTTCTCAGATGAACACCGACGTGCTCATCCAAAGCCAACAGACGTGGTATATGACCGTTGGGCAACGGTACGCGAGAGAAGGGTCGAGAGTCCGCCGGGGAGATATTTGGAACCCCGTGTCGTTTAATGAGGTCTTAGCTCCGGCCCAGGAAATC
>JACDDF010000358.1 GCA_013817135.1 Nitrospirales bacterium | reverse complement strand
GGGCAGAATAACTCTTTGAATTTCCCAATCGAAGAAAATGGTGCAGGAACGGGTAAAGGTAAGAGTGGCCTTGTCACGTATAGTTAGATGGTCAATCTACTCCTGCGGTATCCTGGGCGGTATGCACGGCCTTATGTGGGAATAGGAGGGGGGCTTTCGAATGGGATCCTCCATCATTCGGATATTCCCGGTAGAAAGGACCACTATATTGAAACGAGTTCAGCTCCGGGATATCAGTTCTTTGGCGGGATTCAGTTGGTAGTTGCCGCCAATTGGTTTGTGTTTGGGGAGTATAAATACAGTGCTGCGAATTACCACTGGAACGAACTCTCCCTGAATTTCCGAAGCGAATATTTTCTAGGTGGAATTGGATATATATTTTAATGTGGCGTTCAACTTGTCTCTGCAACTCTCATGGTTTCACCATTACGTTTAAGTAGTTCTGTGGCGTTGTATGGAGCAGTGGATCCTATGACTTAGTCCTGAAAAAAATGGCATTCATGAATCAAAAATATCCATGAAATACACCCAAAATTTCATTGTCGTTATCATGGTGAGTGAACGTGGCGCGCACCGCGAAATTTTTGGCGAATGTCCATCGTTGCCCTATAGAAATAGGGATGTCATGCGATCGATCTCCAAGGGGGTAATACAAATACCCTGCTGACATGAGCCATTTCCAGTTCGGAGTGATGGTGGCCATCACGCCGCCAGATACTCCTCCCCCCACGCGGTGATTTTCTTTGTACGCGCCACTGACGTTGGCATCTATCTCCCCAAAGAGAAAAAAGACCTCCCGTTGAAACACCTGAGTTTCTAGGGCTCCACCGATTCCTACATTTGCATTCCCATTTGAACAGAGGTCGCAAGTCGATGTCTTGACGGTATCCATTCCAATATTAAATTTCCATGATGGCGAGGCAAACAACGAATCAATGGGGGCCAAGGAGAGGACATTGGCGAAGGTGAACCGTTCTATTCGAAATTGATCTCGTCGGTGATAATGCCTCAACCTCAAATCAAGTAATTCAATTTGGGCATCTTGGGTATACCCTTGGTCAGGGTCCAGGAGATCATGATAGGCGCCTCGGAAGTTGATTTCTTCAAAGGTCTCATTATTTCGCCATCCGACTCCACCGCCGACTCTGAGTGTTTGGTGTCCGTGTTCGGGAGAGATGGAAAAGGGTTTAACCGGAAAGGGTCCGGATGGGATGGGAATGTGACTACGTGCAACTAAGATGGATCGATTGTTGTCTTGATAAGTCTTAGCGTGTTCTGAGTCAGTTGCAGCTGAATACCGCAAGACATCTGAAGCAAAATCCAGAAGGAATGTTTTCCGGTTTTGTGGTAATTGTAGAAATTCGGATTGGCTTATCATCTGAGGATCGTGAACGAGTTTTAGGAACAAGGAGGTCTCTTCTTTTGTTAATGCTTCTCTCTTGCGTTTGAGGAGAGTACTACGGGCGGGGCGATAAGAAACTTTTTGAATCAATCCTTTCTGTCGGGAAAGAAGGCGAATAGTATCGGCAGGAATCGTCCCAAAATGAAATTGGTCAGTCAGGTGGAGATTGGGGTCGGCTACTTCCAAGAGTGAGAGGATGTGGTATGCGCAATTCTCTTTGAAGAAGTAATAGTCGAAATAGGCATTCCCCAATTCCCACGCATGCATAAGCAGCCTGAGATATTGCGTTTGGGATAAGTTTAAGCGATATTCCCAAATATCCCGATTCTCCATGTCCTGGTATTCCTTGACCTTCATGTAATAGGGAATGGTCGAGAAGAACCCCTTGTATCCTCCAAAAATCCCTTTATACGCGAATTCAACTCCCGGATTCGGCGGGACCTCCGCAGCATAGTTTATCGTATACGCTAAAATATTCGTTTCTGCAGTTTGGCCCCTTTGATCGACCCGCAAAAATGAATGCCCAAACATCGATGCGGGATTATCCATATAGGCGGAAGGAAAAATAAGGGTAATCGAGGCGGGATTCAGTTCTTTAAGCCAACTATCAAAGCGTTCGCAGGGCTGTGGCAAGAGTTTTGAGTCATGGAAATGTAGTTTCTTTTTAAGCCAGTGATACCGCGCAACAAAGGCGCATTGCGCCGGCTGTTTGGACCGGCCAACTAATGTATCAGAAAAAAAATAAGTCAGTGTTGCTTGTAATTCTGCTTCTGGATCGGTTTTTCCCTGTGCTGAAAGGAAAAACCCCGGATCATCGACCTCGCTGGTGTGGCCACCAAAAGAATTTTTTCGGTAATGGAGTAAGAGATGCCAATAACGGTTTTGGTGGAGTTTGCCCACGATGGCTTGCTGAAGGATTTCTTGCAGATAGGGAGAGGGGGGACCTTGAGCCTTGAGCTCAAACGGAAAAAACAGTAGTACAAAGAAAAGAAGGAGAATATTTATCACTTGACAGGAAAGAAAAGAGAAGCTCCGGCTTGTAAAGCCGGAGCCTGAAAGAATCTACTTCGATATCGTGGTTTGAGCTAAAAGGGGATGGTCGACCATGGCCATATGAATGGCCTGCACCACCGCCTTTGGAGAGGTTTCGCCATCCTGAATTAGGGTGGTGTATTTCTCTTGGGCCATGGCAAAGAACGCGGGCTGTTGGGCACCGGGAATACCCATCAGTGTGGCCAATGACGTAAGATGTTCGCCTTGCCCTTGCGCCATTTCTTGAGACAAATTGTCGAAGCTAATAGCCGTAAAGACATTCACCTTTTCTGATGCCCAGACCGCCCCATCATTGGTGCAGCCGGATGTTCCCGAACTGATTCCAAACGTTTGAGATCCAAAGGTGCCATTGGTGGTGGCCATCATGACCTGAGGAGCAATATTGTTTTTGCTAACAGAGGCTTCTCCCCACGCTAATTTTCCTAACCCGCAACCTGGACCATTGTTTGGCGGATTCCCTAACGCCATGCCTGACATTCCCATGACCAGAAAAAAGGTCGAGACCAATGCCCATGGTTTTTTTTGCATGCTTTCCTCCTAGTTTGGTGGTGAGAGATAAAGGAATAGTTTTACGACTTGTGAAGATGATTATAACAAAAGGATGGCTATTGGAAAGTCAAAATTTACACAAGCATGTAAATCCCCCCAATTGTCGGCTGACGGGAGCCACTGTGGATAGTTTATTTGTGTTCAGATTTTAGTGGTTGAATATTCCCTGTTTGCCAATGCAGGGGTACCTTGGGATGCGTCAGCAGAAGAGTGCTGGCTGGTTGTGGATAGGGAAGGGATCCTGGAAGGATTTAGATTCGGACATTTCTCGAGGAGTTGTCTGAGCGTTCGATGGCCTTCTTCGTATCCAGGGTGGAGGGTAATGATTTCTTCCATGGTGACAAAAGCTTTTGGTAGCTGTCCGGTCTCGATCAATAATGCTGCCAACCGTAACCTTCCTTCTAAATTTGCGGGATTCTTATTGACCAGTATTTGCAACGTCTGAATTCCTTCTTGATAGTTGCCTGCACACGCGCAATTGTCGGCATACATGGCATAAAGATGGTTATCCAATTCAGAGACAAAGTGCGGTTGTTTCAACTCGTTCCAGTCCATTGAGACAGGAGGGCTTATTGGACCGATTTTTTGTGCCAGCCGGAACCGGTGGCTGTGAGGGTCAGATAACTCTGTGAATTCGGGATCGGATGATGGGTGGAAACCTAGGCCGTTCCGCCTTAGGCTTTCTTCAATTTCCTGATTGGAATACGACCGTATCCCAATGGTGTCCTCGAGAGGAACGTCTTGAAAATGGCCTATGGGCAGTTGAAAGACCAGATACCCATTAGGAGTCAAAACGCGGTGGATTTCTCTTAGGTAACGTTCAAACACAGGACGAGGCATATGTTGAAATGTGACGTAGGAATAGACAAGAGCAAAGGAGGAGTGAGGAAATTCCAGAAGATCCACCCCCGAGGTTTCATATGTGTGGATATGGGGAAAGTCGGCTAACCACTGTTTGCTCTGGGCAATCA
>JACDDF010000357.1 GCA_013817135.1 Nitrospirales bacterium | reverse complement strand
CGATAAGGGTCAAGATCCATGGAATAAACATTTTGACGTAATCTTGTTGAACAGATATTCCGTGATACATCATTTGAATGATCAGATACGACAATCCTAATCCGATCGGGAAAATCAACGTCCTAAAAAAGTCTACTGGTCTTTCTCCAATACTTAAAAAACAGAAACATGCCAATATTCCCAAAATGAGAATACCCAACCTGTCAATTTCTAACCCCACGACGGGCCCCATTAACCCATAACCCAAGCTGGCATAAAAACCATACTCAACGTACCATGGTGTCACATGCCGGATGGTAGGCGTATTTTTTTGGCCAAACTTTTTTGATTTAACCGCTACTTCCACGATATTCCCTTTGTTACGCCCAGCCGTGATTCCATGATATGCTCCAGCCTTTCCGCGGTGGCCGTCCAACTGTGGCGTTCTTGAACAAAATTGAGGCCAAGGACACCTCGGACTCTCCTTTCGGTTGGATTCTCCAAAATAGTAGAGAGTGACTCCCTCAGCGAGGCAATGGATTCTGTTCGAAATAGCCATCCTGCTCCTGTCTTGCCAAGGGCGCTATTTCCCCCTACGTCGGATGCGAGGAAGGGAATTCCACAGGCCATCGCTTCAAGGACTGCGCTTGACATGGTTTCATACCGGCTCGGCATGACCATCAGATCCAGGACGCGATACCAAGGCGCAAGGTCTTCCTGAGGCAATGCAGGCTCGATATGGACGATTCCACGCTCAAGTGCATGGGCAAGAGTGGTGCGCAAATGCTCCTCCATTTCTCCGCTGCCGACAATCAAAAGTTTCATATTGGGAAAATCAGGTAACGTTTGACAAAAGGCAGCCGAGAGCAGATCGACGCCCTTTAGATGCGTCAGTCGTCCAACATAGCCCATCACCAGGTCTTCCCCCGTCCATCCCAGCTTCTCACGGACCGGAGTGGGGCCGGGAGTAAATATCTGACTGTGAATGCCAAGCGGAAGCTCAAGAATATGATCACCGAGGAATACCTGTACACGGCTGAGGGCATCATCATGGGCGCATACAGCATGGACGGTGCGCAGTACAGGCTCGAGTTCAGAGCTGACCGGTCCGGGTAACATCAACACCGTTGGGCGAAAGGTTGCCACCTGCTTCGCGAGATACGGGTCACCATGCACATACACGGCGTCAAATTCCTGCCAACGGAGAGAAAATTCACGCTCAATGCGGCGTTGAAACCGGCGAGCGTGCCATCTGATGGTGCGCCAACATACACCTTCCTGTCCTCGATCCCAGTACAACTTTAACCGGCTGTTGTCAGGAATAGTCTCTCCGATTTTTGTCAGCACACCCTGACCGAATTTGCGCGACCACCACCCGGAAATTGGGATGGGTTCGATACCGGCGGGCATGGGATTGGCAAACCTTCCTTGAGAATCAGCCACAAAGGCCACGGAAACGTGATGACCTCTTTTCAGAAATTCAGAGAACAAATTTCTGGTGAAGTATTCTCCCCCACCGCGAAGAACTCCCAGCTCAGAATGCAACACAAGAATATTCATCACAGGTCCCTTTCGAACCAGAAGATGAGCATGTGGCTCTGCATTGGTTTATCCATTTCTAACGTCTTACAGATCAGGCTCGTGAAATATGTAATTGAATTTTAAATTTAGTCTTTTATCCTGAGTCTTAGAAAATGAGATTTTTTCACCTGAAGGCACAAGATTCCGTTGTTGCAAAAACTTCAAGATCTCCTCCGCCGCCAAGCGGTGTCCACCCTCATTCCAGTGCTCCACGCCACTCGATCCGAAACCATGCAGATCCTTGCCGGTTTGAAGATGGTATTCGCGAAACTCCGGCATGAGCATTAGAAGGGTGATCCCCTTTTGGTTCGAAAATTCTTCCAGCATACGATCAGGCTTTTCATAATTAAAGACCACGGCATATCTTGCGTTCAGTTTTTCCCCGATGCGTGGATGTACCTGCTCCGCATTGGACAGTGTCACCAGGACAAACTTTGCGCCATTCCCTTCTACCGTGTCCTTGAATTTCAAAATCAGATTTTTGGTAATATCAAACGCTTCTTTCCATGGCTTACTGACATCGGAGCGGGAAATTCAAATCGGAGAAGGTATCTACCTTCCGCTTCTCTTTTTCTTGTGGCATTCCGGCTAATGGATTTTCGAAGCGAGTTTCTTCTAAGTGCCGCATCCACAAATACACACTCTCAGACACCAAACTGAGAAGATAGGAATTGCGCTTAAGGCTCTGGAATAGACCACGGACTTGGGATATCATACCGCCTTCATACTCCTCTTACCCGGAGCTATCCAGGACCAAATGCCCATTGTCGTCAAAGACACAATAATAGGCTAATACATCCCTAGAAAGTACTTTGGAATTATCCCGGAAATCGTTCCCGGTCAGAAAAGCCAGGATAAACACATCGGGAGAATACATCACACCAAAGTCCACATACCGCATATACGCATCGGCCGTACCAAAGCTGGACTGTCCAAGAGCAACCACCTCAACTTTTTTGTAGAGGAACCGCCGTTGAGTTTTTGCTCAAGTAAAGCAGGAAAGCTTTCTTCAAGTGGAACCTGCAGGGCTTCTACATAGGAATCACCAAATATGAGAATTCTAAAGGTGTCTTTCGGCTTCTCGTACGTTCGCTCGTAGTCTCGAAATCCATGGGAATTAAAATAGCCCTGTGAAAATCCTTCCTTTGTGTGCCGATAGTAGGCACCAGGAATATACGTCACGCCTTTGCCCGGAACGAGCCGCACGTGAGATTTTTGATTAATCTGCATGACCGCTAGTCCAACTTCCAAAACAACACCCACAATGAAGATAGCTAAGAACACGACCACTACATTGACTATCAAACTCTTCAAGCGAATCATGTGTCTCCTGCCCTAGTGCTTGCAAAAGGAAAAGTTGGTCAGTCCACAGAGCAATCTGGTTATCGTTTCTGATCCCCATCCCGACACTCATTTGTAAAAAATCGAACTTCATGTGTCAGACAATGTCTGATGAATTCGGTGCTTGTCACGTTCTCGCTCTTTCGTCATCCCCGTAAGTAGTCAACGGGGATCCATCCGAAAAAGGCCAAGATGGATTCCCGATAACACATGTCGGGAAATGACTGCGATGGGGATGGGTTCCCAATACAAGTCCTCCTAAGGAAAAACAAAAGATCCCGCAAAGTCTTGGCGCTTTTTGACCTGGGCACGGATCCTTCGCCATTGGCTCAGGATGACAGGCGTGTTGAGGGATACGGCAGTCAAAATTTGTTCGGCCAATGTCTGAATCATTAAATCGCGCAATTATTACCTACAGCATAATTAAAGGCTCTTACGACGACCAACTCACTATGATTCTCGACTATGTGTTTTCTTGCACGCAGCGCCATTTCCTCTCGTTGATGATGCGATTCCATCAGGGCGCATATATCTTTTCCTATAGTCTCAATTTTTCCAGACACAACTCCTAAGCCTGCTCGCTCAATAACCGAGTCGGGATCAATCATTAAGCTGACAACGGGAGTGCCACTCGACCAGGCTTGCAAGAAGGTATTTGGGAATCCTTCCCCCTCAGAGGTTGAAAGCAGCATGGCTGCCTCCTGGATGACTTCCTGAGCTTTTTCAGGAGAAATTGGCCCAAGAAATTCTACATTTGGTAAAGAACGAAGCCTTCGCACCATATTGTCACCATAGCCAATTTGGGATCGATGTGTCGTTGGTCCTCCACAAACGATAAACTGAATATCCGAGGCCTGTTGAGCAATCTCAATCAGCAGATCCGGGCGCTTGGGCTCGCGCAACATCCCTACCCATGCCACATATTTTCTGCGCTTCGAATGGGGGGTCCCCGTTACCGAAAGACCGGCGATACTTGGAACAATATGGGCTTTCACTCTCCATTTTGCGGGAAGGGCGGAAAACTGACCCCCATGCTGAAGAAAGATCCTATCCGCTCGCATAAGTCCCCAGGCATACAGGGGC
>JACDDF010000356.1 GCA_013817135.1 Nitrospirales bacterium | reverse complement strand
GGGGTGGGGGAGCAGCAATATCATAGGCAACCAAAAGCACCTGGTCTTCTTGTTCGACGGCAAGCCTCGTCATGGCTTCTAACAGTCCGCCTGCCAAGGAAGAGTCATAGCAGGAAAGGCTCGTGGAGGCTTTTTGAGAGGTGCAGGCGATGCTCCAATATCCCGCTGCCGCATTATGAACCGACTGGTGAAATAATGTGGGCGAAACCATGGGGGGAGTTTGAGTGAGAGAATGACAGATTTTATGGAGGATTTCCGTTTCCCCGCCGGAAGAGGCAAACACCGTCGGGAGCTGTTGAGGGTCGGTCTGGGCCATCTGGGTGGCTTGTTGAGCAGCTTCCAAGGCCCACCGGACCACTTCACTACTTCGCCGTCGTTCGTTGGCAGGGAGGATGGTTGGGGAAGGGTCCGAGCACCGGCTGGGGTGATAACCGTCCAGTCCGGTCAGGACTCGGTGGCAGGTATTCCAATCGGAAAACCCTGGGCCCACAATCCCGATCCCTTGAATGAAGGCTTTCATCGTGGAAATCCCAAGACGAGCGAACAGTTGTTGCCGCCAAACCCAAAAAAATTGCTGAGTAGGCGACGAATGGGCCGTTCTTCATTTTTCAGCAGGACCTGACAGGAAAAAGCAGGATCGATCACATTAGTGTTCAGGGTTCCGGGAAGATATTGATGTTGAAGACATAACAGTCCGATCACCGCCTCTACCCCCCCAGCTGCCCCCAAGGTGTGGCCGGTCCAGCCTTTGGTGGAACTGCAAGGGGTGTGCGTCCCGAATAGGGACGTAATCGCCTGATCTTCTGTTTGGTCATTTGCTCGCGTGGCGGTTCCATGGAGATGAATGTAGTCAATGTCGGAAGTTCTTAAAGCACTGCTTGCGAGAGCCTGTTCCATGGCCAGAACGGCTCCCTGTCCTGTTGGGTGGGGATGAGACATATGATGGGCATCGCAACTTTCCCCGTATCCCAACAATCCCATCCGACGCGTTGATCCGGACATGGGGAATTTTTCAAGAAAGAGAAAGGCGGCCCCCTCTCCGATCGTTAATCCGTCCCGATCCTGGTCGCACGGTCGACACGGAAGGGGGGAGGTAAGCTGAAGCGCAGAAAACCCATACAGGGTTGTGAGGCACAAGCTATCAACACCGCCTACCACAGCTGCGTCACAAACCCCGGCCTGGATAAAGCGGGCCGCGCTGGCAAAGACTTTGGCACTGGAGGCACAAGCGGTGGAAATCACGAAGGCTGGTCCGGTGAGCTGCAACTGAGTGCGCACAAAATCAGCGACCGAAAAGGTGTTTTGTGTATAACGGTACTTGTGCAGAAATTCGGAGGAGAGCACGCCGGTTTTAGGATCTCTTTGTTGATAAGCATGCTCGGTCTCCAAAATTCCCGAGGTGCTGGTCCCAATAAAAACGCCGATCCGATTCCCACCATACCGCCTCCGGGCTTGGGCGATGGATTCTTCAAATCCATCTTGGGCTAACCCGAGTAGGGCTAGCCGGTTGTTCCGGCAATCAAAATGACGCAGATTGGTAGCAAGGGCCACGGAGTTCAATCCTTCCACTTCCCCCATGTTGGTGTCGAGAGTGACCCCCTCAAATGAACAGGGCCGTAATCCTGAATGAGAGTTTTGTAGGGCTGAGAGATGGGCCTGAACGCCTTTTCCCAACGCGGTGACTATGGTGGCATGCGATAGGGCAAGGGGGATCATAAACGATGTCAGACAAGCTGTTGAGGTGAAATGAAATATGAAATGGGCATGGATGCGTCCGAGTTTGGATATCCAAGAATCTCCAATGCTTGCTGGCGAGTCCGATTGAAAATCGATCCCAGCCGTGTCAAGGTTTGACGAGGCGTTTGCGGTAAGCCTACTTCCTTGACCCAGCGTATCCCCTCGAGGGCATTGGTGAAATTTCCTGAATTGAATCGGTCATAGCATTGTTGCCGCCGGAGCCCCTGTTCAACTTTTCTAAACAAGTGGGAGAAATTATCAAGCGCATTCAGAACATTGTTCTGCTCTTCAACCTGTTCACGAAGGAAGCCTTCGTCGAGATGGAAGTCTTGTAAATAGTGAGAAAACCACAGGTGATAATACAACGGAAAGTCCAATTGCCATTTAAGTTTAAGTAATTCGTAACTACCCAATGAGGAATACGCACCGTAATAGAGGCGCATGTTCGCTTGAAAACGATAATGCATATAACGATTCAATAGACTCACTAAATCACGTATATGATCAGGACTATCACCCTGCTCCTCGCGTTGAATGAGATGTGTCAAAAAGTCGTTTTCTAATGCGATAAAGTCCGACCCTGGGCTGTAAAAGGGATCGGTAAAAGAGGCCGCTTCGCCGGTGAGCCCCCAACCGTCTTCACTAAAATACTGTTTGGTGTTGTAGGCAAGTTGATGGTAGCTCCCGATATCCAGCCATTTGGCTGATTCCATGAGAGACCAAACGGCCCGGTGCTGTTTCAGAAAATCTAGAAAGCCGCCCATTTTTCGAATTGTGTCATTCCAAAAAACCGAACGTTCTCCGACCACGCCTACGCTGGTAAGGTTATCACCGAGTGGAATAATCCAAATCCAGTAGCCTGAATAACAAAAGTGGATGGTCGAGAGACGACGGGTGGTGAATTGGATACGTGCTCGGAATTTTTCAGGACCCCAGGAATCCAGGTCAGCGAACCCGGTGCATCGGCCCCAGACGGCCGCTATGTGATGCTGTGATTCCTGAAGGCGTAGTTGTTTCTTTCGGGCCAGTAGGGAATGTCTGCCACTGGCATCGATGAGCCATCGGCAGGTGGCCGTCCATGAATGGGAATCGCCCTGAATGGATAATCGATGGCGCTCTCTTCTGGTAGTCTTAGCCCCCAATTCCAGGTCCTTCACTTGGGAGCCCAGGTGGACTTCTACTCCATCCTCTTGATTCATGGCTAGGAGATCCGATTCCAGCCTGGAACGGTCCAGCTGAAAACTTGGATGATAGGGGAACTCTACCCCACCAATTTCGCTCATTTCGGTGAATGATTTTTGACGATCTGGACAATCGAAAAAGAACCGTAACCCGTTTTTGGGTAATTGTCGTTCCGTTAGATAGGTTGAGAGGCCCAGACGCCTGGCCATGTAATTGCTGGCAATTTCCACGGTCGATTCTCCGACCTTAAATGACGTGTCTTTGTTCTTTTCAAACAAGCCGATGGTCAGGTGAGGGAGCGTTCGGCGAAGCTGGCGCGCCAGAAAATTTCCTGCCAGTCCCCCTCCGATAATGGCGACATCAACATACATGGAATTCATGGCTGGGAAGAGACCGGTGGTATGCTTTGACGGGAATACACCAGTGACATCATCAGACAGAACAGAGCTCCTAAGCCGGTCGTGAGACCAATGCTATGCAACACCGGTGTTTGGGAAAAAGCCATCACGCCAAAGACTAGAATAGTGGTCAAACTGCACACCCAAACGGAGGAAATGGTAGTTTCGTGTTCCTGTGGGGTGTTCCCATGACGACTCAAAAAGAGGGCATAGTCAATCCCAATTCCGGCGACCAATAACAACGAAGCGATATGAAATAGCGAAAGAGCTTCATTGAAAAGGTGGAGGGTGGCAAGAACCAAAACGAGAGCTCCTACCACGGGAAGTATGGTTCTCATTACACTAGAGAATGAACGCAGGTTGAGGCCCAAGAGCGTCAGAAGACCAATCATCCCCAGACCTAAATATTTCAAGATTTCTGTCCGGTATTGAGTCACCATTCGATTCGTTTCGTCTTTAAGGTCCAAATAATACACATTGCCTGAAGAAATGTCTTCTAGGGATGAAGCCAGCATGTGACGATTCTGCACACCCTGCAACATGACCACACCCACCCATTGTTCGTGTGATGGATAGAGCAGAGAATCAATTTTTGTTCCTAAGGGGGTTCCCTTCAACGCTTGCACTGTCAAAGGAGGGAAATGCTTAGATTCTTCTACTGCTTGAAGGAAAG
>JACDDF010000355.1 GCA_013817135.1 Nitrospirales bacterium | reverse complement strand
GTGTCAGCTCAACCACAGGAACCTGAGGTCACGGCACCATCTCACAAGGCCGGACCGGACATTCAACCCGGCTTGACGATTCGTCCCATGTCCGGGGGACCAGGTCTCCTCGCTCCCACCGTCTCCACCAACGTCAGCACCACCATCAGCGGGCTGATCATGCGCACCACCGTCTCACAAACCTTTCACAATCCCAGCTCCGAATGGGCCGAGGGCATCTATGTCTTTCCGTTACCCGAACAAGCGGCCGTCGATCACCTGCGCATGCGGATCGGCGAACAGGTGATTGAAGGAATCATTCAAGAACGAGCCGAAGCCAGGAAAACTTTTGAACAGGCCAAGCGCAAGGGACAGCGCGCCAGCTTACTGGAGCAGGAACGAACCAATGTGTTTACCGCGTCCGTGGTAAATCTCGCACCGGGGGAACCGATCATCGTGGACATCGAATATCAGGATACCGTCCGGTACGACCAGGGCAGATTTTCTCTCCGGTTTCCGATGGTGGTCGGGCCACGCTATATTCCGGGCACTCCCCTATCTATCGTCGAAGCTCAACCACACAAAACCGGCGCGGGGTGGGCCGTCAATACCGATCAGGTTCCCGATGCGTCACGGATCACGCCGCCGGTTCAACATCCTGACCAATCCCTCATCAATCCCCTCACGCTGCAGATCGATCTGGCACCAGGCTTTCTGCTCGATCGGGTAGAGTCGCCCACTCACCCCATTCATGTTGAAACCAATTCAGATGGACGCACGCACATTACGTTGGCCGACCGTTCCACGTTTGCGGATCGCGACTTCGAATTGGCCTGGAGCCCGCAAGCCTCCCATGAAGCCCAAACACAACTATTTATTGAAGAACACGACGGCGACACCTACGGTCTGGTGTTTTTACTTCCTCCCCAACTTACCGAAACCATGCCAGGTGAGATGGCCCGTGAAGTCATCTTTGTCTTTGATACTTCGGGCTCCATGGCCGGCGCGTCCCTTGTGCAAGCCAAAGCCGCGCTTACACTGGCCGTGTCACGGCTGACTCCCAACGACCGCTTCAACATCATTCAGTTTAATTCCACCACGACACAATTATTTCCGCAGGCTCGGGCGGTAGAACCCCGTTCGATTCAACGCGCAGTTTCGTATGTGAAGACGCTGCAAGCCGAAGGCGGCACGGTAATGCTTCCAGCTGTCGTCCAGGCACTGGCTCATCAAGAAGACCAGGCTGCTCTCAGGCAGGTCATTTTTATCACCGATGGCTTAATTGGAAATGAGGAGGAATTATTCGCGACCCTTCACCGCCTGCTCGGCCAGACTCGCTTCTTTACCGTCGGCATCGGCTCTGCTCCCAACGGGCATTTCATGCGCAAGGCCGCTCAACACGGCCGCGGCACCTTTACCTACATCGGCACAGCCCAGGAGGTGCAGGATAAGATGCATCGCCTGTTTATCAAACTCGAACAACCCGCGTTTCTAAATCTCGCGCTGGAAGGTTCCACCGATGGGACATGGGATCTCCTTCCTGCTCCACTACCGGATGTGTATGCGGGGGAACCGCTCATGGCGGCCTTTCGAACGACGACGCCTCCCGCCCATCTGACAATTTCCGGCGCACAGGGAACCGTTCCTTGGAAAACGGTTCTGCCCTTCACGACTGGACTTCCCCGCCCAGGCATCGCGGTGCATTGGGCCAGACAAAAGATTTCACAACTCATGGATCAACACACTCCATCTTTTCAATCTGACCAACCTGCCCGGCAAGCCGAAATGCGACAGGCCGTCATCGACGTCGCTCTCCGTCACCATCTCGTGAGCAAGTACACAAGTCTGGTGGCCGTGGAGACTATCCCTGCCCGTCCCGAACACCTACCGCTCCAATCCCATACCATGAAGACCAACCTTCCGCATGGGATGCAATACGAGGCCATATTCGGCTGGCCACAAACGGCCTCACCCGCCGCGCTCTATTTGCTGTTCGGAACCGTGATGTTCTGGATGGGATGGCTATTGATGCGACCACAGGCCGCACGACCGTGACACATCGCATGGGTCGGATGTTAGCAGGGGTGTTGTTGGTCTTGGGAAGCTGGTTGATTGGTCAGGGGCTGTGGATTCCCGTGAAAGCTTTTGCCGCCCAATGGCTTTTGCAACATGCGTGGAGTAAGACTCTAAAGACACAACAGCCAGCCAAGCCCTGGCCATGGGCCGACACCTGGCCGATGGGGCGACTGCTCGTTCCGCAACATGACATCGACCAGATCGTTCTGGTCGATGCCAACGGACGGTCGTTAGCCTTTGGACCGGGACAGGTATGGCATGGAGATTTTCCCGAAGGGACGCAAAGTCTGATCCTGAGCGGGCATCGCGATACACATTTTTCATTTTTGCGTGACGTGCAAAAGGGTGAGACGCTTTTATTACAGCCGATTCAGGGAAATTGGATCGGGTATACGGTGGAAGACACAGCAGTCTTGGATAGTCGAACCGACAAGCTGTTCAATCATCAATCCGATAATCGCCTAGTCCTTATCACCTGCTATCCTTTTGACGCTCTCGTACCGGGAGGACCGTTGCGGTATGTGGTTATGGCAGATCAGATGACTTCAGAGGTCATATCGCCGCTAGAGACAGGAAAAGCGCCCTGAGAGGGTATTACGCGTGGCCTTCTCCTGATTTTACGGACACAAGCGGGCGTCCAGGTCTTCATAGTACCCGGCCGGTTATACGGCCACTCCACTCCAACACCGGTCGGTCACGGGCGGGCGTGGCCCGCCTGCTGATCGGCCAGAGTCGCCACTGAACACATGGCGGATTGCGAGGTACTATCGATCGGGTACCAGTCAGGCTAGGGCTGTCCACTACACTTTGGGCGATTCACTTGGCAAAAAGTTGGCCGATGTCCTTGAATGCCTTGAACTCTAGGGCGTTCCCACAGGGGTCGAGCAGGAACAGGGTGCCCTGTTCGCCGACCTGGTCTTTGAATCGGACGTAGGGCTCAATCACGAACTTGGTGCCGCACGACTTCAGACGCTCGGCCAGTGCTTCCCATTGCGGCCATTCGAGCACGATTCCGAAGTGTGGAATCGGCACGTCATGGCCATCGACGGGGTTGGTGTGCGCCTGATTCTGGGAGGCCGTCTTGGGGTGTTCGTGGATCACCAACTGGTGACCGTAGAAATTAAAGTCAACCCATTGGCTACTGGAGCGCCCCTCTTCCAGTCCAAACACTTCACCATAGAAACGTCGGGCTGCAGGGAGGTCGTAAACGGGGATTGCAAGGTGGAAGGGAGAGAGACTCATCAGGGACTCCGATTGGTTTTTATGGTCAACGAATGGGGACGACGCGAGCAGACCATGTCTGGCGTGCTTTCCCCGGCTGTTCCCGGGATCAGGACCACGCCGCGCCTGAGGTACGGATGGTTGATACGTTTGCTCGGCTTTACTGCTTCATGGCTGCATTGATAAAAAATGACAGAAAGCAAAGAGCGTGAATAATTTCTCGGCCTCATGGTTTTTCCTGAATCCTTCTGAATGCCAGCTTGGTACTGGTAACGTTTGAATTAGTACTCGAAAGCGACGCTATAGAGAGCAGGAACCATTTCAGCGCCCATATGCTCCAACTTCGACTTCATTGGCGCCGCGCTCTTTTCATACGCTTTCCAGTAAAGTCTTCGTTTTCCCATATCGCGACATTAATGAAGTTGAATTTGCCCTCTGGCTTGATGCTTTTATGAAACTTTCCGCTAATGAACCCCTGTTGCTTGGTGATATTGAGCTTCACGTCTTGCCACCACTTTATGAATTCATCTTCTTTGCCATTCGGGACTGAAAACACGTTAATTAAGGTTACTGGCATGGCGCACCTCCCAGTCTTTACGAGTGGATGACCAAGTTTGGAAAGCGTTTAATCGGGTAAAGTACCATTTATTTCCGCCTTGATAAACTTACCTATGGCTAAAAATGGTTCAAAAAAAAGACCAATACCTCCAAGCGTAAA
>JACDDF010000354.1 GCA_013817135.1 Nitrospirales bacterium | reverse complement strand
TTGTTGGGGATTCGCCCACGGCGACTATACGTGCCATAGCGCTTCCGTCGGGCTTTCTGACAGCGCAAGGAGCGGTAGAGATCACCCCCTGCCTGTTTATCCTGATAGATAGACTGATACATCCATTCATGACTGATCGTCTGCCCGTGCTCGCCCTGTAACCGGCCATGGATTTGTTCGGGACTCCAAGCCTCTCGCACCAAAGTCTCCACCTGTTGCCAGGTGGTAGGAGCCAAAAAGGCGCGCCGCTTGGGTCCCTGCCTCGATTGGGCAAAGTGATGGGCTTGGTGAGGCCGATAACCACGCCGCCCACGGTTCCGTCGGAGCTCCCGACTGATCGTGGCTTTAGGTACTCCAAACACCGTCGCCATTTGGGTTTGATTCTGGCCCGTTTTCACAAGGGCATGAATTTGATATCGTTGTTCGCGGGTCAGCTGCGTATAGCCGCTCATGTGTGCTCCTCTTACTTTGGTCGGTGAGACAAGGCCACGATGTTATCGCAGCTGCCCCGCTCAACCAAGAGCTCGAGTTGCACTTACAAGTTGAATCAAAGGCAGGGTATAGGTGAGATTCGGCCAGACCGCATAGCCACTGATTAACCCTCCGTCCTCTGAGCTGAGATCGACCCTGGAGCGATAATTCGTCGTACCGGATATCCCCGCATAGTCTCCTGTGCCTCCAATATGGGTCCATTCACCCTGACATTCTTCGGTTGAACCTGAGCATCGAAACGAAGTATAGACCATGCCGGTGCCCTCATTGGGAGTGATCACGCAGAATCCTTGCGAGTCTCGCTCCTTGGAATTCTTATCTACATTCATTATGACAGGACAGTGCATCCTCGCCGCTTGCATGGGACTTTTGACTATTCCTTCTTGCTTTTGGATAAAAATGACTCCGTCAATCGCATCATGAAATAAGACATGTTCATTTCCGATTTCATGAATTTCTCCCTTGCCAAGCCAACTGGTAATGGCATGGCCAGCCTCAACTGTTGCACCTAAGGCCGTCCCGGAAATCCAAAACACCAAACAGATGTGGCAACCATGATTTTGAGAAATAGGGTGAATCGCATGTCATACCTCCTTTAGTAAATAATAATTGTGTCAAACAACACAGTGTTGGTTAATACAATGCCTCTGCGTGTCGCCATACCCAGAGCACCAGATACACCCTTGCCCAAGTGACTATAGGCCTCCAATATGAAGACTCGGTTGTTCTGTTCAATTTCCCTGTCAATGCGTATTAGTCGAAAAGGATCAAGGGTTTCAGCATGCCATCCTCTTTGGTTTTCATCATGGAGAAAGCCTTTTCCACCTCGCTGAAGTTGAAGCGATGAGTCGTGAGCGGGGTTGGATCCACCCGACCCATCACAAGGAGTCGCATGAGTCGTTTCATCCGCTCAGCTCCTCCCGGACAAAGCCCGGTTCGAATGGTCTTATCACCCATCCCGACCCCCCAGGCTGCCCTTGGAATCTCCACAAACTCCCCATCGCCGTGATAGCCAATGTTTGAAATCGTTCCCCCAGGTCGCGTCGCCTTGATACAGCCCTCGAAACTTACCTGGAGTCCCAGTGCCTCAATAGCCGCATCCACACCTAGCCCATCCGTTAGATCAAGAATCGCGGTGACAGGGTCTTGGTTTTTGAAATCGATGACCACATCTGCACCAAACCGCTTGGCCAGTTCTTGCCGATGCGGCACTGTTTCTACGGCGATGATAAGACCTGCTCCTAACAATTTTGCACCGACTGTCGCCATCAATCCGACGGGTCCCTGCGCAAAAATGGCGACGCTTCCACCGATGGGAATGTTGGCGTGTTCGGCGCCCATGAAGCCGGTCGACATCATGTCCGTGCAATAGAGTGCCTGCTCATCCGTCAAACTAGCCGGGATGGGCGCCAGATTGGCTTGCGCGCTGTTGACATGAAAATATTCCGCCATGTTGCCATCTTTCACATTGGCGAATTTCCAACCTCCAAGCATCTCGGTGCATTGGGAGGTGTACCCTCGCAAACAATTCTCACAGAGGTAACATGGGGTAATGGCATTCACGACGACCCGATCACCTTCTCGAAATCCCTTTACCGCATGGCCGAGTTTGTGTACGACTCCGACCGCTTCATGCCCGAGAGTTAAATTCCCCCGTTCCCCAATGGAACCAGCTACCGTATGGATGTCTGATGTACAGACGAGTGCGGCAGTGGTCTTAACGATTGCGTCATTGGGACCCGGATCGGGTATTGGCTTCTCCATCACGCCCACCTCGCCGATCCGTTTCATCACAAAGGCTTTCATGATTTCAGCCATGTACTTTTCTCCTTTTCTCGATGAGGATTACCAAACCCCTTTGCCAGGCTAATCGAGGAGCACCCTCCTCATGGGTGAAGACTCTTGCCTTGACTGTTCCTGCTTTCCCATTTTTCTTTCAACTGGTGTTTGGCACCAGCACCACACCGGGTATTTCGGTTTGGCTCACCATCGGGTCCACGCCCATACAAGAAAATGAACACTCTTTACTCACGAGCTAACACATGAATGTGGATCAACCATGATAAAAATCTTCTCGAACGATCTTTCCATCCTTCCAGGTTTGAACGACCACCTGCTACATCGTCACACGATTTCCTCCTTTAAACGTGAGATCAAATGTCCATTCCACGACCGCATGGTCTCCGTCAACAATTGTCCGTCCAACTTGAGCCCCATGAAATTCCTGAACATTCCCGACAAACTTTTCCTCATATTCCCGATTAGCCGCTTTCCCGACTCGTTTGTCTTTTCGATTTTCACTCATCACGACGTCGTCAGCATAATACGCGTCAAATGTTTCCAAAGGTTTTCCTGCCAAAAATCTCATCGATCACAGCTTGAACCTGGTGTTTAATATTCATCTAAATCTTCTCCGCTTGTTGAGCGGGATCATCTTCTTGCTCTCTATGCTATGCCATTTGAAAAATCAGGACTTCCTGACATAGAGGCTAATCCAGCTTATTGCGCTTTAGCTCCACCGTGTACTCAGGTCCTTCCCCCTTCGGAATTCGCAGACAGGTATCGCGAACACCCATGGCCTATTTGGTTTCTTTTTCTCCTCTGCTTGACTCACAATAATGGCTTACGAGCAAAGTAGATGCCAGGCTAAACCATCATGGTCTTGTACCCTTTCAATAAAAACAAAATTAAGTGAAACCTCCAGGAGATAATAATTTTTCAGCCCCCCTCTCCGGATCAGATGCGTTGTCATTCGGAAAGCCAACACGACTGTTAATCATAGACAGACACTGGTAGTGACGCGTTTTTCCTCACTATCAAAATTGAGGTGGGTATTTTTTCCTCACTATTCCTATGTCCCCATGTAAGGAATTAACATGAGAACTTGTCTACATAGTGGAAATGCCCTAATTTTTCTTTTGTGTTGAGAAGTACTCAGTCGCTCGACACCTCTGTTGCCATTAAAAACATTGGGGCCTCTCTTGTTTAGAGTTCAGCTCAGAAACGTTTCCCATACGTACACCTGAAAAATTCGAGTCAAAATCTCACCAATTAAAATGTAGGGTGCTTACTGCTGAACCAGGTCAGGAACCTGAAGCGGCAATGCGGCTAGGACAGTTCGGGTATGTTCAGATGGCGGGATAGGTCAAAAATGGAATGGTGTCTGTGGATTCGCGACCGGACCTTGTCGGACGTACAGTCATGACTGCGGCAACATTGATAGAACAATTTCCAAGGATCGAGCTGCTATCTTTCATATCTCATGCAGGAAGGGCAAATGGAAACGAAGGTCAAAAAAGTATGTATTTCTCGTAAAACATTTCTGTTTGTCTCATTATAACGGTAGGCAGATTTCTTATAACCTTCCGTACAGCCGATCAAAGGAAGACGAAGTTGGTTGTTCGTGCCCTTGCGAGCAATGCCATGTTCATGGGACATATTACAAGGTCCGGGCAATTCTGCTAGATGCTCTCACTCAAAATGGATTGAAAAAAGGATGCCAAC
>JACDDF010000353.1 GCA_013817135.1 Nitrospirales bacterium | reverse complement strand
GGATCATAGCGCTTTAACGCGGACAACAGACCCATAGCCCCTGCGCTCGTCAAATCCTCGACATCTAAGGAAAAGGGATTCTTGAACGCCATGATTCCAGCCATCCGGCGAATGATCGGGAGAAACTCCAATAAAATCCGGGTAACATGTTCCTGATCGAGCTGGTCCTGCACCTCTCTATGTTCTGCTTTGTCATGACTATCTGAGCCAAGACAAGACGAGTCGAGTTCTTTGATACCAACTGCTGGCTCTGTCAAATATTGCGCGTCTTCGTCCATATTTCGGCCTTTCCCTTGTGACCAAAAAAAAGCGTCCAATTCCAGGGAATGGGCGCATGAACGAACGCATGGACCTACCAACACAGTTCGGTAACCAGACGAACCCTGATACAACAACGCTCTCGGGGTTTCTTGGCTTTGCGCCCTACCCTCACGGATAGTTTGCCCTTGTCACCTGTTGAATTTGTTATCCGATAATCACAACCTTATGTAAGTGTGAGTTTTGAAAACTTTTCGATCAACTGTCTGCCTGGGAGCTTTGGATCGTCCTCTACCCTTCGAGTTCTATCTCTGTGCATGTTTTATCGGATTCAAGTCAGGGGGAGTTAAGAAAAAACCTTGCGTGTTCTTGAGAAAAATTGACAAATTCATACATTGCACAGCATCAAGAACAAATACTAATGGTGACGAGCAACCGATGACGAAAATCCCAATCACACATTCCTTGGATCGATCGTCAAGACAATCGCGAGTCCCTCATTTTAGCTTTAAAAAAAGATTAATCCCGATGATCAAAAACATGGCTGTGGCAATCCAGCTACCAATGATCGGTAACACCGCTCCATTGCGTCCTAAGACAATACCCACGGAATGCGCGGCCCAGAAGAAAAACCCAATTGCCAGAGTTTGCCCAAGCCCCTTGGCCACTCCAACCCCACGCACACCACTTCCTCGAAGACTCACCGAGATCCCCAGCAATGTCATCACCAGAGGAACGAGGGAGTACGCAAAACGAGCCCAATAATCAGTTGAAAAACGATGAGGACTATGGCCATCTTCAATTACTCGCTGAATATAGTCATGCAATTGATACAACGACATATGCTCTGGGGACTGAGTTAGCCAATTCTGAAAATCATCAGGCGTGAGGGAGAGGGACAACACCTGCCGTGGCATGCCATTCACTTGCATGCGTTCTTCGTCCTGAAACGTTCGCTCAATCACATGCTCTATCACCCATTCCTCATCGACAAATGTTGCCCATTCCCCTTCAAGAATTTCCTTAAGACTGAAGCGATCATCAAGTGTGTACTGGTGAATACCGTTCAAACGAAATCCATCCTCTGTCACCGAATCAATGCGCAAAAGGTGCTTTCGTCCCACCCGGAGCCACAAACGTTCCGGAGTGAGTAAGAGGGGCTCTGGTTTATTTTGGATCAGGACCGATTGGACATATTCGGCTTTGATATTGGCCAGAGGAATCAACACAGCCGTCAAACTCAGACCCACGACACTTACGAGCCCACCAAAGACAAAAAAGGGAATGGCAATTTGATAAAAGCTTAACCCACAACTGCGCATCGCCGTGATTTCACGAGTCTGATTAAGCCCACCAACCGTCAAAATTGACGCCATCAGGGCCGCCAGCGGGGCCAGTAAAAAGGCAATTTCAGGAATTCGATAGACAAAAAAGCTGAAAATAACCGTTAAGTCTGCATCATATTTCAAAAACTTTCTTAATTTTTCGAAAAAATCCACGACGAGATAAATCGTCAGCACGGTTACAAGACACATCAGGAAGGCCCGGCTGAATTTTCCAAACACGTACCAAGAAATTTTCTTCATAGTATAAACTGTTTGAAAAAATTCTTGATCATTGTTTTCGGGCTTGAAATATTAAGAATCCTGTCAGGCAGGCCAGGACGATGTTAGGCATCCACGCGCCGACAAATGGAGAAATCACCAAAGTCGTCACGAGAAACTCTCCCAGCACATTTAATAGATAAAACCCGATGACCACGAGAACCCCGATCGCAAACCCTCCGGCTTTTCCCGACCGCTTCGACACAATTCCGACTGGGACGCCCAATAGCCCCAGCACAAAGGTGGCGACCGGAAAGGCCGTGTCTTTATGAAACTCAATTAATCGACGAAGGGCACCAGCATCCGTTCCACCCGATTCTTCCAATTGTTGAGTGAGGTCTTCGTAGGTTTTCCGTTTAGTCTTTTCTTTCACTGACGTAAATGGTGAAGAAAGCCAAAAATCATAGGTGTCAAAGGTGACCCGATGAAAACTATTGGCATCTTTAGGGATTTGATGGATGGCCCCCCTAAACAAGCGAATGCCAAACTGCTGACGTTCGCTCTGTTTCAACATTTGAAAATTATCCGCCACAATTATCAAGGGTTGCTCCGGATTACGCTGATCCGAAATAAATATGCCCTTTTGGCCAGAGGCATTCTCGGAGTGAGGCACATACACCATGAGTCCGGGGATCGGTTCATTAAACACACCCGAATCAACAGCAAGAGTCAACTCATCTTCGATGACGCTCAGGGCCAAAGTCTTCAATGAAACATTGGCCCACGGTTGGCCCCATTGAGAAAGATACACTGTTAAGAGAAATACGATACCGGAAAAGACCACCACAGGAAGGTTGATTCGCCAGAAACTGACCCCCGCGGATCGAATGGCAATCACCTCATTATCAAACGATAGGCGATTAAATGCCGAAATTGAGGCAATCAAGCAGGCAATTGGTAAGGTCAGGACTAAAAAGGAAGGAAGCAAATGCAGCACAATCGACCCCAAGGCCGCCAAGCTAATCCCTCGGGATACCACTAAATCCACCAGCCGCAGCATTTCCTTGGTAAAAATGATGAAACACAATCCGGTCAGGCTGGTCAAAAACGGGGGGAGCAACTCAAAAAAAATGTATCGATCGAGAAGTCTGATCAAGGTCTTGGACAATACAGATAAATAAAAAGTGATAAAAAATGTTGGATAACCAGCATAGCCCCCTCGGCCATTTTCAATTAAATGTCTGAAACAATTACCCTACAGGCGAGATAGTAGGGAATGAATTTCCTTCTGTCATTTATTGACAGATTCTTCAAACTGTGCTACATCATTCCCGTTTTTGTATTATGGGTAAAGAAGTGAGAAGAATATTACGCCGTGAAGCCGAGAGAGGAATGGACTCCTTTTTCGGCTTTTTTTTTAAGGCACGCACAACTTTTTATAATATATATCCACAAGTACTCTAATGGGGAGGGCCATCATGAGAAGTAAGGGAACGGTAAAATGGTTTAACGATCGAAAAGGTTTTGGATTCATTCAAGTTGAAGGTGGGCAGGACGTATTTGTCCATTATTCCGCCCTTCAAGAAGACGGATTTAAATCCCTAAAGGAGGGAGAATCCGTAGATTTTGACTTGGTAGAAGGAGCAAAGGGTCCGCAGGCTGCCAACGTCACAAAATCAGGAATTGGCCAACCCTCTTAAATACTGTTGAATTTCTGTCGCATTCTTACCTACTATATTTTTTGTTGATTAAAGGGGGGTGAAGTTTTTTGGGCCACTATGGCTCAATTTTTCTTCAAAAATAATAAGGTAAGAGTATTCCTTGATCTGCCATTCCTTACCATTGACTTGCTGTCAAAGAAGGTTAGGAGGTAATTAGCCTGCTACGCTCTCCTTGACTTCCCTATTTTTCTCCTGGTAGACTTTTTTCGTAAGTCATTGTATTTATTATAAAAATTGCAAATTCCACACAACTGACTCATCAATTTCAGGGGAACAGCATGACAAAACTTCTCGATGCCTTATTTTATGAATACCCGCTCTCTCGAAACATGTTGACCGTAGAAAGTGGGGGGGAGGACTGGGGAGCAGGACAAACCCAGGATGCCAATATCCCCCAGGCACCAGAAAACTTACGTGCTATCCCAGATCATACGCGTATTACACTCACATGGGATCCTGTCCCTGAAGCCCTGTATTACAA
>JACDDF010000352.1 GCA_013817135.1 Nitrospirales bacterium | reverse complement strand
CGGGGCCTTGATCATGAGAACCCCGAAAACCGTCTATTTACTGCCCGTGGTGGAAGGAGACCACCAATTAGTGGGAATCATTTCTGCCTGGGACATCATTAAAGAAATTGCGGGGTAGAAGACGGCCGGACATGCCTGCATCATTTTTTTCTGCTTCTAACTCCTTAAGTTTCAGGGACCCGTATTAAACGTTTCCGTATACACTTCCACTTGATCGATCACCCACCTGCCCTCAGGATTCTTCAGCAGGACATACAACTCATCCTGGGGCTGATCCCCCATCAACGTGACAATATGGGCATGGACGATTACATGGGCTTCTTCTCCGACCATCTTCTCGTGGGCTATGTTGGAACGCACATATTTTAACTGTAAGTTCCGAAGATACGGACCTCGGGTGGCAATCCATTCTTCTTTTGACACACCTTCCCTGAATGTCGTTGTAGTCAGCTCCGCAGCCAGTTCAATGTTCCCCGGGTATACTTCAAACCACTGTTCCACCACCTGGCGGGGCGTGGGGGAAGCAGGCTCCTGAGATTCCGCTCTCCCCACACCCGCCACACAGATGGCAATCGCTAAGCAGATCCCTGCATACCACACGACACCCCATCGCCCTTTTCCTTTTGTCTTCATAGAGTCCATTTTATTTGACATATTTCTAATACCTTAAAAAGTTCTTGCTCTATTAATGTACTATACGGGTAAGGTCCAGGGGAAAAAATAACGTTCCAAGGTTGCATGGTCATTTCAACGCCTTCCACAGATCTCTTTGTTGGCATCGAGAGTGCCACGAAATTTGGTAAGGTAAAAAAAGTTTGGGGTCTTCTCGACATGGTACCGTTCACAGATTTGCCAGGAGTCAACCAGAGTAAAAAGGCTCATCCCCAAGAACACCTTACCCGCATCTTAGCCATCATCTTTACCGGAATTGTGTGTTTCCTCGCCTTCGCCATCCTTTGGCCAACACAACCTTCTCCACTCGGCATCGTCATACGACTTCTGGGCATCGCGCTGGGCGGCGTCTGGATATACCGGTTCCTGACTGGTCATATTCGGCAGCGTGCGATGATTCGTCAAGCCCCGTTTGCTGCCGCATGGGAAAGCATTCTGGAACAAAAAGTCCCCTTCTATCAAGCGCTTTCGGCCTCCGACCAAGGGCGTTTTCGAGAAGAAGTCCATATCTTTCTTCGTGAAAAACGAATCACCGGCGTCAACACATCGGTCGATGACACCATCAGGGTGTTAGTCGCGGCAAGTGCCATTATTCCTATTTTTGGATTTCCTGGATGGGAATGGGAACATATCCGGGAAATCCTGATTTATCCGACATCCTTCGATGAAGGGTATCAAATGGGATCAGCTCAAGAGCACCCTATTTCAGGCATGGTTGGAACAGGAGCGATGAACCGCATGATGATTTTATCCAAACCGGATTTATTACAAGGCTTTCAACAACCCTCACACGGACATAATGTGGGTATCCATGAGTTTACCCATTTACTGGATAAATCGGATGGCACCGTGGACGGAGTTCCTGAGGTTGCCTTACCCGGCCGGGCCATTAGGCCCTGGCTCAACTTGGTTCAGACTGAAATGGACAAAATTCGACGGGGGCATTCCGATATCAATCCCTATAGTCTCACGAACGAGGCGGAATTTTTCGCGGTGGTCTCAGAATATTTTTTTGAAACACCCGTCAGGATGAAACAGAAACACCCTGAACTCTATTCAATGTTGGAACAGATCTTTCACCAGGATCCCCAATCACGAATAACGGGCGCGCTCAAGGCCATGCTTCGCCCCAAAAAAGCTTCTCTGAATCATCATGCCCCCTGCCCATGTGGAAGTGGGAAACCCTTTGAACAGTGCTGCCTAGCCAGTAAGGAAGATTCGATCTTCAGCAAATGACGCCTTTTGAGAAACTGGGATAATGCAAGACCGCCAGAACTTAACAATCCTTTGGGGCTTTTTGAGGCATCTCGACTATAATGCCTGACTGAAGATAAAAAACATGCAGCTCTGACCATAGCCCCAAGCCCCATGCACAGACCGTGTGAGAAGACAAGACCATGCAAGATCACCATAAAAAGATAAAAGAGGAGAAATAACACATGCGAGTACTCCTGGCCACTGATGGATCGGAACAATCCTCTCACGCCACAAGGGCTGTCATGAGTTTGGCCTCAGTCAGCACCCTGACCATTCTGCACGTCATTGATCTCCCCCGATTAACCTTTTCTATGCTCGGGCCTGAAATTGCCTATGACCTGTCAAAGATTGCAGAGGAGGCACTCCGCAAAGACGGCGAGCAGGCTTTAACACGCACCAAAGCTCTCCTCTTAGGCAAGGTGAACCCACTAGAAATCCGATTGGAAGAAGGCTCACCGGCCGAGCTCATTTTGTCGGTGGCCCAAGAAGAACATCCTGATCTCATTCTGATGGGCGCTCGTGGAAAGGGGCAGGTAGAGGAGCTTTTTCTGGGGAGTGTCTCGCAACGGGTTCTGACCCACGCAGCCTGTCCAGTCCTGATCATCAACGGGCCATTAACGGATATCAAAAAGATTCTGATTGCCATCCAAAGCCAAGATGATGTTCAAAAAATGAAGCAGTTTTTAGCGAAGCACCCCTTTCATCCACAGACAGAGATCACGCTCTTGTCGGTGGTACCAATCCCTCGTTCCCTCTTTCGTGGCGGGGTTTCTGCACCGGAGGAGAAAATTGAAAAGGCTTTAGAGAGCACCGAAACCTTCCTTGATCAAGCCGTCAGTCAACTCAAGGACTGTTACGATTCAGTAAAGGGATATGTGGGATTAGGTGCCCCGGCGAATACGATATTGGAACAGGCCTCAATCACGGAACCAGATCTCCTGGTGATGGGAATGCACCATCCTTCGGCGATCACACGGTTTGTATTGGGCACCGTGTCCCATACCGTACTCCACCAGGCCACGCGATCTGTTCTCGTAATTCGATAACAGGATATGCTGCGATCGGAGTTTGAGTTCTTTGGCTTTTACTCCTGGATGGTAGGTGGAATAGACATTCACAGAAATCGCTAAATCCCCCACTCCTGTCGCAGGCTTTGGCAAAGCCACACTGCTGAACTTCTCAGATTCAATGGTCTTCCCTCCTTAATCAGGTGCCATGATCCCTTTGTCTTACAAAAGAAAATTTACCATTGCACAAAGCGCCAAACAAGTCATGCCGACGATTCTCGCGTGACCATTTAAGACCACTCTCCCCCCTACCGAAATACATAACAGAGCGATCAAGATATCAGTTCCTTTTCAACAGGTTACCCCAGAAGTGAAAAATACTGCGCAAACCACCGGTTGGCTCAATGGCCAACGCTCAAACGGGATATCCCTGACCGACCGCCTACGATCGGTCTATCACCGATTCTGGTATGAAGCCTCACAAGCCGTGCGATGGTCATGGGGACCATTCCGCGAAAGTTCCAAGGGGCCACTGACCAATCTTACACCGACCCAACAACAAAGAACTGAAGAGCTGGCGAGGCTCTATCGTTCGCGCTTCGAGGCATCCCTTCCTCCCGAAACCGCTCTTCTGAATTATTCATATCTGGACATATTGGATCGTGCCAGACAGGCTCTCGGGTGGCATGTTCCCCTCAACCAGCGAGTCTGTGATCTCGGCAGTGCCAATTTTGCTTATGCTGCGGCCTTACACACATTCTTTCACCCAAACCGCCTGGTAGGCGTGGAGGTAGATGGCCATCGTCTGTATTGTAACGGACGAAGCCGCATCGATTATGCTCGTGGGCACATTCAAGACCTGTCGCAGTCCGAGTATGTGATCGCCGACTATCGTCAGTTCACCAGACAGGCCGATATCATTATGGCCTGGTATCCATTCGTCACTCCCAAGCCTTTACTGGCCTGGCGATTACCGCTTAGCCTATTCCACCCAGCCGCTGTATTCGCCCAAGTGGCCAATAATCTCGTTATTGGCGGAACGTTCGTCATGGTCAATCACAGTGCCGCTGAAGCAGAGGTC
>JACDDF010000351.1 GCA_013817135.1 Nitrospirales bacterium | reverse complement strand
CTTGTAAAGGAAGCAAAAAACGATGCAACGCTTCTTCAAAAGGAATCACGGCTAAGGCGCCATTCAATTTCCTTTCAAAACCCGCACGATCATTCTCCTCTAAGGCCTGTGTTAACTCGATCACTAACCTCTCAGACGGTGGTGAGTCACCATATGTTTCCCCAAATACCCGCTGAGCCTGTTCCTGTAGATTCTCACGCCCCTGCACGGACAATTCCCCAATCGACAACCCCTGGTCTACTTGAGACTTGAGATAGCGAAACAACACCACATCGTCATCCGTATACAGGCGATACCGATTATCTTCTCGAACAGGGTTGACCAATCCATGCCGCCGCTCCCAGGCCCGTATGACATGTGGAGAAAGGCCGGTAAGCTTTGAAAAACGATTAATTCGATACATTGGCATTAGGTATTTATATCAATGCGTCTAATGTATGTCAAATCATTAAATATAAAACTATTGACAAACATTAGACGCATTGCTATAACTATGAACATACATTAGACAAACATTATTTATTAAAAACCTTACTCACTTTCAATTTAATACGGAGGAACTACAATGACACTCACCAAACAACACCCAAGCCAGCAAACGGGAAGGAGAGAGAATGAGATCGCTGGGAAATTATTAAATAACTGTTCGCGCTGCGGGGGATTCTTGGTGAGTAGTTTTTGTATCTCACCCGATCAGGGAACCTCTGAATTCCAGATTCCCGTATGGAAATGTCTGCAATGCGGAGATCTGTTCGATGCCACGATCTTGAAGAACCGGCATCTTTTCAATCATCACTCCAACAATTAACCGGAGGGTTAAGGTCATGAATCTACGACAGAGTGCCTCAATCAATTATTCACTAGATCAAGGAGATTCCTCCATGAAAAAATTTCAACAGACCGTCGGTGGCACCGTACTCACCTCATTGCTGCTCATCACCACTCCTGCATTGAGCGCTGGGCCCGAAAATATGGTCCTCGTGCCTAGAGGTGAGTTTGTCATGGGCAGCAATAATCATCAGGATGAGAAACCTCACAACGTGGTCCTCGATGCCTTTTACATCGACACCTATGAGGTTTCCAATAAAGACTATAAGGAATTCATGAAGACCACGGGGCATCCGGCTCCCGCCTATTGGGATGACCCCCGATTAAACAAACCGGAGCAACCGGTCGTGGGTGTCAACTGGTATGACGGCAGCACGTTCTGCGAAAAGAAGGGGAGACGGTTGCCGACAGAAGCCGAATGGGAGCGAGCGGCGAAAGGTCCTGATGGACATGCCCATTACCCATGGGGGCATGAGCTTGATGCTTCCAAGGCCAACTATGGCCAGGCCGTCGGGCAAACCACTGCGGTGGACTCCTACCCGGATGGGAAGAGTGGATTCGGAGCCTATAACATGGCCGGCAACGTATTTGAATGGGTGTCAGATTGGTATGATCCCGGCTATTTTAATGTCAGCCCTGCCATGAACCCCCAGGGTCCTTCCACAGGTCTCAATTTCGCGAATCAGGGTCCGGTCAAAGTGTTGAAAGGTGGCTCCTGGCTCGCGCCGGCTAGCTCCCTTCATACCAGCCATCGATTCTGGAACCAACCTGAGAACAATTCTTATGGCGTTGGTTTGGGTTTTCGCTGTGCCCAGGCTGCTACTCCAGCTGGCCTTCAATCGGTGCAATATGACTTCATGCTCTCTCTGATCAGCATGGGCCAGGAAAAATGGCAGGAGGCTCTCACATCCATTGAGAAGGCTCTAAAGTCCGATCCAAAAAATCAAGAATATCTGCAGACCCAAACTTTGATCATGGATCAAATCAATAAAGGGAAAAAGTAAGTAAAGGAAGTCCTCATCGTCATGATCCTAATCATTCATTAGACAGCCTTTAACCAACCTGGAAGAACGTTATGACAAACATAAAATCTGGAGAAGTCAGAAAAGAAAGATTGACCAGATCAGGAGGACGCCTGCCTATGGCGGGCGTCCTCCTCGGCAGTCTCCTGGTAACCCTTCATCCGTCGGCAGCATTCGCTCAGGACTCTGCGGTAGTGCCAGACAGAATGGCGTATGTGCCGTTCGGCCCTTCCATCATGGGCATCGATAAAGATCCGGCAAACGCCACCGCCACCACCAGCAAATCTGCAACCCTGTATCAACAGCGAATGAGCATGCCCTGGTCCAAACAGGCCTTTCATGATGAGGGACCGGCCCATTGGGTGGTGGTTGATGGTTATTTTATTGACAAATACGAAGTTTCAAACAGCGACTATGCGGAGTTTATGAAGACCAAGGGGCATCCCGGACCAGCTTATTGGGACGATCCTCGATTGAATAAACCCAACCAGCCGGTGGTGGGAGTGAATTGGTTTGACGCCAAGGCCTATTGCGAGTTCAAAGACAAGCGACTCCCGACCGAAGCCGAATGGGAACGGGCCGCTCGAGGCCCTGAGGGATTGAAATATCCGTGGGGTAATGAGTTCGATGCAGCAAAAGCCAACTTTGGCAAAAATCATGAAGCCACCCTACCGATTAACTCCATGCCGGAAGCAGTGAGCCCTTATGGCCTTCACCATATGGCAGGTAATGTTTTTGAATGGGTGGAAGACTGGTATGACCCGGATTTTTACAAGAAGACTCCGCATCCTGCGAACACCATTGGGCCACTTAAACCCATCTGGATCGGCGGAACCGGCACATATGTGGATCGCCTGACCGTCGGTGAGAAGCGGGTCATTCGGGGTGGATCATGGATTGCCGCAGAATCCAGTATCACCACAACGCATCGGTTTTGGAATCATCCTTCCAATAACAGCTATGGGGTGGGTCTTGGATTCCGATGCGCTAAGACAGCTCCCAGTGCAGTCAATGACCAGGTACGAACGGCCACTATTGACGCCATGAAGAGTATGGGGCAGGAAAAATGGCAGGAAGCCAAGACGCAGCTGACCACTGCCCTTGAACTCGATCCTCATAATACAGAGCTTCAACAGATGCAGGCAATCGTCCAAGGCAAAATTCAGTAGGATCATTTCCATGAGGGTCAATCAACCGAAGAATATAATAGGAATGAACATGCGAATGGCCTCCTCCTATCTGGCGGGGATACTCTTCCTCACTTTCTTTCCCTGGATACTGGGTGGAACTCCGGTCTACGGAGTTCCACCAGTGGCCACACAGGAGAAGGAAGGGACCCGGGACCTTATTTATCAAGCCTCCCAGGCCACAGAACAAGCCTGGGAGGAGTTTCATGCTGCGGCCATCGGAGGAACACTGGCTTCACCAGCAGTTCAGTCCAGCATTGAACGACAGTTACACGAAGCCCGCGCGTTATTGATGGAGGCCAGAAAGGCTGAGCGGGACAACCAGTTTGATTCAGTAAAAATTCTCACACAGCAGATAATGCAGATCACTCAGAACATTGTTCAGGCAAGTCGGGAGAAGAAACAATGAAGATGTGGTGTTTAATAATAATCGCACTCACGCTGACAGCCACCCCACGGGCTGCCACCGCAGCGGAAGGGCTCATGATCGAAAAGGACCCGGTCGAGATGATGACGATTCCGGCCGGGCCATTCATACGAGGGAGCGCCCCCGAAGAAGGTCGCCTCGATGAACATCCTCGCCGCAAGATTTATCTCAATGCCTTTGCCATCGATAAGTATGAAGTGAGCAATGAGCATTACATAAAATTCCTGGATGAAACGTTACATAAGCCGCCTATGAATGTGTTCGCCGAACGCCCGTTCAACAAGGAAGAGGACATTGCGGAACTCCCAGTCGTCCAGGTCACCTGGCACGATGCCGTCGATTATTGTTTTTGGGCTGGCAAGCGTCTGCCGACCGAAGCCGAATGGGAGAAAGCAGCTCGAGGAAATGATGGCCGCCTCTACCCATGGGGGGACGAAGCACCCACTCCGCAAAAAGCCAATTTTGAAAGAGACTGGGAAGAGAAAAAGACCTTTGTCGAGGTGTCGGCTCTTCCGCAAGGCCAATCACCATACGGACTCGGTAACCTGGCCGGCAATGTCCGTGAGTGGGTTGAAGAC
>JACDDF010000350.1 GCA_013817135.1 Nitrospirales bacterium | reverse complement strand
AGTCTGTTCTTCGGAAGTCGTCACGATATTCACATACGCCCGCCGGTTAGTGAACTGGTCACGTTCGAACGGACTCAAATCCATCCAGCTTCGATCCGGAGGTTTGCCGTCCCGGAAGCCTTTCATTTCAGCAATACCGCGGAAAGTAATGGGAATCCAATCCGGGTCTTGCGTCCGGGTCAGATCCTCGATCCTGTCAATATCGGGAATCATGTTGAAGAGATGACGATCGGAGTCGCCGCCCATCCCAGCAGAGGCGGTGATTTGCTGATGGAACTGCCCTCGGGGAGTGTGGCCGCCCACGAATAGTGCAGCGATTTCCAGTTGGACGGGAGGCGCAGGAAAAAGTACGGAGCGGCGGATGCGGACCGTGAAATCGCTACGTAGATGAGCCATAAGGTTCGAGCCCATGTGTGCGGTGGGAAACGACTCGAGCGCCAACCGCGTGGATTCGATCGTGCTGGCCGCCAACACAACAGCACAATTGGGCGAGATTGAAAGGAAACGCTGCTGCCCATTGACGAATAGCTCAATCTGCACGATTCGACCATCGCCGGTGTGCAGTCGTGCAACGTGTGCGCGCGGCACCATGAAGAGACGGCGTACGGCGTCATTGATACCCGACTTCGCGGCAGCGTCTCGCAACGCACTGATAAGAATCGGAGCGCTACTGTATTTGTCGAAGCTGAAAAGACCTGGCTCAGGCGGCTCGCCTTGTACCGCCAGCGGCGCGTTGTCCACGCTGTCAAGGTGCGTTACACCAGGCAAGGCCGTCATAATTTGATTTTTTAGAGCATCACAAAGGGGGCCGTTGATATAGTCCGCCTTGGGCTCGACGCCGATTTCTTCCTCAACAGTCTCGTAGATGCTACGGAGGTAATCAGCCACTTCGGCCGGCCATTGCGCGAGATCGGCATCAGTGAGCCGCGGCGACCAGCCACCCCAGTAAAGGGATTTTCCTCCTATGCAATAAGCCAGGCCAGGAAAGGCCTGGTTACCGCGCCACGGCAATCCCCAAACGATCTTGCGCGGTAAACCATTATCCTGGTGCCCGAAGATCGGGTCAGCGACATCGAGACCAACCTGTGTGAGATTTTGAACGTGCTCAGATGTCAGGAGTGCACCAGCTTCCAGCACGAGAATACGGAGCCCGAGGGATTCGCTCGCCTGATAAAGTTTCGCCGCGCAGTAGGCTCCGTACATGCCTGCGCCGATAATGACAACGTCAAAATTAGGATTAACAGTCGCCTCTTCCCACGTATTGCAAATGTGTCTGCCAAGCGCGTCATGCGAGAATGTGGTTTCCTGGTAAGGGACAGGCTCGAACAAAGGAACAAGTTTAGGTAACGCCATAAGTTAAATCACCCCGCGGTGTGAGCTATAAGGATTAACTTTTTCCTTGAGATCAAAAACATTTATATCCGTACGGTTGTGCCGTTAAAAAGCGGGACAGTCAACGAAAAGTTTTCACCATAGGTGAGTTTCTGCTCTTCTAATAATCCAATTGCAATTTGTTCCCCCAGACGGAAAGACTCGATATAATCCGAGTAGTAATGTACCCCTGCCCAGTTACGACCGATAGCAATATTGGCTGCTACTTTGTTAAGTTCGCCTTCCACCGTGAGAGGCTCAGGATAATTCCCGCTAACGTCATTTAAAGACATTCCGTCCGCATTGGATTCATACACAAAACGATCGCCGTTATCATGCAATTCCCAGCCATGATCAAACCACGCTTTGAGAATTGTGACACATGCCCCTGCCACAGTCCCGTGACCTGCGCCGTAGGAAGGATGGGTTGGTGAGCCTTCTGGAAATGCCATTGGTAAAAGCCAATTGTCCGCATTGTTATTTATCTGATCCAGCTTTTCGCCAATCTTAGAACTTCCTTCGAATGCCTTTTCCATATTAGTCAGGGCATGTAAGCGCTCTTTGATTGTTGAATTCCCATTACGCCGTTGATACATCCAGCCGCCTACCGCTTCCGGACGTAGTCGGCGGTGAATATTGAATTTTTGATAACGCACCGCCTTGAGCGCACGAGTGGCAACTTCAGTGACGAGCGTAAGAATATGCGGACCTCCAAACTGGGCGAAACCTTGTTGTTTATCTTTGTAATCTGGAAGGCGGAACGGCAATCCCCGATCAAAGGGCGCATTCAGTCCCAGTAGTATCAGACACGCATTGAGGTAGGCCTCATACAATGCATCGTGATGAACATAAGTGGCCAAATCACGCGGTGTGGCCATGAACCGGTACTTAACGTTAGGATCGTAGGGTTCTCCGCCGCCCACATTAGCCCCATTTTGCACATCCAACCATTCATTCCAATCCTGCATGAAATCTTCATTCTTAACTGCTATTCGGACACGCTGATCGACCCGAATTGCCCCATAATGTATCAGGCCATCCGTAATTGAATGTGCGCCCGCAATTCCTCTATTCCCTATGAGCAAAAATTGCGAGAGATACGGTCCTACCTGTTCGCCTGGCGTGACGCCACGAAACAGCTTATCTATGGGCACTTGATCAGCGCCGTTCTCGCTTAGAATTCTGCGACGTGCAAGTGATTCTGGAAGTTGGTCCGTCACCCCATTCAGATCCAGCGTCTTATCACGGCGAAACCAATACGATCGCTTAAGAGAATTACGGGCGTCGGCAATTTTTTGATTTGTTTCCCAGTCTGCGAAAGGCACATCTCGACATAGCGCCATCCAATACACCTCGCCCATCTCTGCAATGAGTTCCTGGCTATCCAGCGAGGGACAGGGCGGCATGGTAACAGCCTGAGCATCCGGTCCTTCGAGTTCAAAGGTAAGGCCAGCTCCTTGACTCTCCCACGCACGCAAGGCCGGTTCTTTTCCTGGATCGTAGTTATGTTTCCAATCGAGTTCCGGAGAGGATAATGGATTGGCCGGATCTATGTATTGAAAGTCTCCGTTCGCCTGGAACGGCCCGGGTCCTATCCGTAGGCTCCGGAAATCACGTTCGTCACCTGAATCAATAGCACGTACCCAGGCATCATAGTCAGCCGGATCAAGTAAAAAGCCATGTTCATCATGAGGGAGACATTTCGTGAAGTTGCCAATATAGCTCGGAGGACTCCCGCTCCGAGGATCGTTGACCTGCGGATCTCCCGGCTTCGGAACAAACTCGAAACGGAAACGCTGTTCATCTCCGTTGCTCCTATGAGCGGGATGTGGACGAGCCGCCGCTAATTCAGCTGCTGTTTGACGAATATCAAGTGCTTGGTTCCTTCGATAGCCCATTTCTCACCTCCTTGTGAAATTGTAGATCTCCTTTTGCCCAGCTTGATTGAACGAATCAGCAAGTTCTGTACCGCGCCACCTCTCATGATGAAATAGGCAAGGTATTAAAAGGAACAACTCGAGCCAGATTACTTTTTCTATCCGAGGGTGCCAATCTCTGAAGTATTTTTTCTTAATCTTCTGGTACCCTATTGGTAAAAGAACGCCATGAGTAGTCAAAAGAAGCCACCTTTCCTTTTTATCTGAATGGATACACCTTGTATCTGAAAAGATACGTTTCTTCACATCTCGGAAAGTCCTCTCGTTTATTTTCCCATTTGTTATTCTCCGCAACACTTCTTTTCTTTATTAAATAAAAGACTTCTAATTTCGCATATGGGTTTTTAAAAAATGGCCTCAAGATTGCTCTCAGCTATTTTGACGGTAAAATTTTCAGGGATGGACCTATATGGATGTAGCTGCTTGCATCTGTTCGATTATCTAAAGTGAAGAAATGCTGATTCCCATAGAGGAAGCCTAAGGAGATGCATATGACCTATCCATTTGAAAATTTAGTGTTTGAGGGTGGAGGCATTAAAGGATTGGCTTTCTGTAGCGCCATCCAGATTCTGGAACAGAAAGGTATCATGCCGAACATAAAACGGTTGGGGGGAAGTTCGGCAGGGGCCATCACCGCGGGTTTGTTGGCATGCGATCATTCTTCCCAAGAACTCTTTGGCATCCTGGAGAAAAAGAATTTCAATGATTTTAAAGATGACAGTTTTGGTGCCATTAGCGA
>JACDDF010000349.1 GCA_013817135.1 Nitrospirales bacterium | reverse complement strand
CCATTACGCCCCCTATGAGGTCAGCGCGGTTCGGCGATTGAGCACACGCCACGATACCCGCCAGGACGAAGTGGATGCTCTGCTCCGAAACGAGGTGTTCGTTGATCTCTTTCAGATCGTCCGTCACGGCCTGCGCCTCGGTGAGGACAGCTATTCCCTCAAGACGGTCGAGCGCCTCTATCGACCGAAACGCGCCACCGAGGTTGCCACGGCGGCTGACTCGATCGTTCAATATGCTCGTTGGATCGAGAGCCAACAGCCGGATGATTGGAATCACAGCCCCATCCTGAAGGACATTCGCGACTACAATCAGGACGATTGCACATCCACGGCAGAGTTGCTGCAGTGGTTACGGAACGTGGTCGTCGAACATCAAATCACTTCCGTGACCCGGGATTCCGACTCGGCTCCGTCGGCGCCAAAAGAATTGCCCCCGGAGGTCGTGGCGCGATTGAAGACCGCTATAAAGCTTCGCACGCAGGGCGATGCTCTCTCCCTGATTCTTGCTGATGTGATCGACTTTCATCGACGGGAAGAAAAGCCCATGTGGTGGCGCATGTTTGACCGCGCCACGGCAACCGCTGAAGAACTCCGCGACGACCCCGCCTGCATCCAGGGCATTGACGCTATGGGATCTCCCATGCCGGAAAAACTTTCGTTGGTCCAAACCTATTCCTTTGACCCTTCCCAGGAATTCAAACTGGCTGCCGGGGATAAATCCAAAGTCATGTTCACCCATAACCTGAATGCGAAATTCACCCTCTTGGAGCTGGATGTGTCCGCAGGAAGGCTGGCTCTCAAAATTGGCAAGAAGGGTCTGACCGAGAAATGTGCTGGCATATTTCCTCAGCAGGGTTCATTGCTTCCGGACGAGCATGTTTCGGCGACGGCCATTCAGATTGCCCTGACTGAGGTGATTGCCAGACACGTGTCAGGGAACCTTGATGCCCCGGTGTCCGCCCTCCTGAACCGAATGCCCCCCGCGACTGCGCTGCAACAGGCTAATGAAACGCCAACCGAGGCGGCCATACGGATTGCCGGTTCGATGGCCGGTGGATGCCTGGTTATTCAGGGCCCCCCCGGCACGGGAAAAACATTCACGGCTTCACAGGTCATCACCAGACTTCTCGCTTCCGGCAAGAAGGTCGGTGTCGCATCCAACAGCCACAAGGCCGTGATCAATCTTCTCACCGCCTGCGGCGACGCCGCTAAAGCAAGTGGTTTTCAGCTCCACGGACTAAAAGTTGGTGGTGACCCCGATGACCCCTTGTTTATCTGCAACCCCGGCGTGCAATACCTCAAAGACACCGGCACCGCGCACCAGGCCTACAGCGGTGGCGTTGTCGGCGGAACGGCTTGGCTCTTTACCAGGCCTGAGTGGGAAGGTGCACTCGATTTTCTCTTCATCGATGAAGCCGGACAGGTGGCCCTGGCCAACGCCATGGCGATGGCTCGATGCGCGAAGAACCTTGTGCTTCTGGGTGACCAGATGCAACTCGAACAACCTGTGCAAGGCTCCCATCCCGGCGATGCCGGGCTTTCCGTCCTCCAGTACGCGCTCAAAGACATGCAGGCCAGCCAACCCGACTCCCCTATCATGCATGCCGTGGTGCCTCCGGACTACGGCCTTTTCCTCGGGGAATCCCGCCGTATGCATCCGGCCGTCTGTCGCTTCATCTCGGAGAGCATGTATGAGAGCCGTCTTGGATCCCATAACGACTGCGCCCGCCAGAAGATCGCGATCCCTCCGAGCGCCAATGGCCTCATCAGTAGCGAAAGCGGGATCCTCTTCAGCGGCGTGGAGCACGATGGCAATATCCAACAGAGCGATGAGGAGATTGAACGGGTCACGGCGATCTATCACGAACTCCATGGACGTCTTTACACCAACAAGGACAGCGTCACCAAACCGCTGGCCCTAGAGGACTTTCTTTTCATCGCCCCCTACAACGCCCAGGTTCGCGCCCTTCAGGTCGCGCTTCCCGACGGCGCACGCGTCGGAAGCGTTGACAAGTTTCAAGGGCAGGAGGCCCCGGTCTGCATCTTGTCACTCTGCTCCAGTTACGGTGAATACGGTTCACGGGGACTAGCCTTTATCCTTGACCGCAACCGGGTGAATGTGGCCATCTCACGTGCTCAATGCCTTGCGGTAGTCATTGCGGACCCCCGAATCGCCGGCACTCCTCCAGGTTCCCTGGACGAGATGAAACTCATCAACCTGTTTTGCAAATTAACCGATGTCTCTAACCCCACATGAATTTAGTCGGAAAGACAGGCAGACGATATGGCTGCGCCTGAGAGTTTAATGGCTGGAGAGAGACTCCCATTACGAATGCCCACAAAAATCATTAATGGTTCGGACCAAGTTTTGACGTATAGTTCAGTATTTTTGTAAAGATCTGAATTTTATTTGTCAGACTGGATCGGATCAATGCTGAACTGGTTACGTGTTGAAAACGAAAGGCCTTCCGTCCAACCGGATCTTTCTTCTTCGTCATTCCCGACATTTTCTATCGGGAATCTATCTTGGTTTCGTTTCGGATGGATCCCCGCTACCAACCTGCGGGGATGACGACTGTTATGGTTTCGGCTTAAACCACATGCTCAATGTTATCTGACACTCTCCGCCAACTGATATCCATTTTTTACAATTTTTGTTGAGAGGAAAATGTGCCCAATACCTTAGCCCATATCGGCGTGCAAGGCCTTCTGAATCAGGCAGTCAAACCCGGGATTGACCCCAAGTTGGTCTGCCTGGGCTGCCTGCTTCCGGATCTCCCATGGATCTTTCAAAGAGTCCTGATGGGAATCTTGCCGGGAAGCGATCCTTATACCATTCGACTCTACTGTATCGCTCAAGCTTCTTTATTCGTCACGTTGGTGTTATGCGGAGCCTTGGCCTTTCTTACGCATACGCCAAGAGCCGTGTTTATGATTCTCGGAGTCAACGTCCTCCTTCATCTCGTGCTGGATGGGCTTCAAACCAAATGGGCCAATGGCGTTCATCTCTTTGCCCCACTGTCATGGGACTTATGGAATGTGGGGTTATTTTGGCCGGAAAGTCTTCCAACCTATATCATGACAGGGGGTGGCTTATTCTATATAGGATGGCAATGGCGAAAGGGGATATCACAGCCTCTCCCAATATCGCTCCTGTCTCCTTTCAAAATGGCGATATCGGCGTCATTACTCATACTATATTTCGCACTGCCTTTTGTCCTTTTAGAAGGACCTCGAAACGCCGATAACCATTTCGTCCGAACACTTGAGGAAATCGAAGCTCGTCCAGGACGTCCTCTGGAACTGGATCGGCCATCGTATGTGAAGACTCCCTCAGGAGATATGATTGGCCTATTCAATGGTGAACAAATCAGCACCACGCAAGAGATTCTGGATCACTCCGCTACCGTCTCGGTTCGTGGGCGGTTTGTCACGCCCACTCAACTGGATGTTTTGGAATTCCACGAACATTCCACCTGGTTTCGTGATACGGGCAGTTACCTGGGTATCCTTCTACTACTTGGCATGTGGTTGGGAGCCTTGTTTAAACAAGGCCTGTTCTCCCCTTCAACCAAATCGGGAAATAATTCCATTTAACAACAGGAACAGGCGACCAACCAGACCGGCAAGGCGCCTACTGCTCATTCACGGCATTGGAAGACGGGACATCGATGGTGAGTTTGGCGGGAAAGAGAATGTGGGGGTCGGGGCGGTGTCGGGCTTCCTGGAGGAGCGTTTCGATGGTCGGCTCGACCATGCCTTCAACAGATATGGCTCCATTCGTTTCCACAATAATGGGTTTGGAAAAATCCACCAGGTCTTGATTCAGAAACACCGTATAGCGGCGAATACGATTCGTACTCACCACGATCTTGTGGGGACCGTGATTTCAGCATGTAGTTTGGCTAGATCGCGCCGGCAAGAATCCTACCCCTGTTCCGGCCCAAGCGGAAATCCGTTCTAAATCCTTCGTCATTGCCTGGCGTCCTATTCATCGGTTTCGTTTCAGGTTTCCAGATTCACCAAATGGACTTGGCCCTTGACGAGTCCGTGCAAT
>JACDDF010000006.1 GCA_013817135.1 Nitrospirales bacterium | reverse complement strand
AAGCAAATTTTACCGGTTCGTTCGCAGGCTTCACGTATTCCCTCTGAAACAGCAAATTTAAACTCACCATTCGGTTCAGATCCATCCCCCGTTGTTAGATTCCCATAAATCGCCTCCACCTTGGGGGGAAACAAGCAGTCGTATTACCAACAGCCATCTTTAGAACTGATCCTCAACTTCGATGGTTAGCACCTGATCCGCCAGGCAATCGGCAATCTTGTCCCGGTGGCCTGCGAGAGAGGTACCCCTTCAGCGGATCGCTGAGCAGATATCCCGAACGTGGCCGCGCAACCAGCGATGCGTAAGATCGGCATCAAGCCGCGGGTGCCAGAGCAATGAAACTGTAACCTCTGGGGTAGAGAGCGGAAGGGGAAAACTATGCATGCCGACGCGCAGATTTCCGGTATGTCGTTCGGGAACCGTGGCGATCAGGTCGGAAACCCTGGCTAGCGCCAGCGCGGTCGAAAAGCCACCGACGATTGTCACGATCTCCCGTTCCATCCCGAATGCCTCCAAGGCTTCATCAATCGGTCCCTTGTCGTGACCCCGCCGCGAGACAGCGATATGCCTGCCGGCAGCATAACGGGAGGGCGTGATCTTCCCTTTGCTCAGCGGATGCCCGCTTCGCACGACGCCAATAAAATGGTCCCGGAACAATGCTTGTGCACGCAACTCCGGAGCAGTCGAGTCCCCCACAACACCAGTTTCCAGATCGACGATCCCGTCGCGAAGCGGCGCGCTGTCTTTGTTCGGCTTCTGCACGAAGTGTAGCCGTACACCTGGAGCTTCCTTGCCGATGCGGGCAATGAGATCCGGTCCGAAGTTCTCCACAAAGCCTTCGCTGGTCCTGAGCGTGAACGTCCGGACGAGCTGTGTGAGATTGAGCTTCTCGGCAGGGCGAAGAACGGCTTCTCCGTCCTGCACGAGCTGACTGACCCGCTGGCGGAGTTCGAGCGCTCGGGGTGTGGGAACCAGACCGCGTCCGGCCCTCACCAACAGCGGATCGCCAATCGTCTCACGCAAGCGTCCCAGCGCGCGGCTCATCGCCGACGGGCTCAGTCGCAACCGTCGAGCTGCGCGCGCAACACTCCCTTCCGCGAGCACCGCATCAAGCGTGACCAGCAAGTTGAAATCAGGGGTCGACATACAATGATTTTAACACAATTTGTTCATGATGTAGCGTCACACGCACGAATAAAGTGCAAGTGATGCGTCTTCCGCCATGTCAAACCAGAGGGTATATTTTGGATAGCTCGATATCGAGAGTGGCCAAAAAAAAAGCGGAGGGCATTGTGAAGCCAATCATTACAAAGCAAGATGAGGTCGTAGCTGGAAGTGTGGAACGGACATCCTCGGTTCGATGGGCACTCGTCAGCCTTTCGCTATCCATGTTGCTGTCTTCCCTCGACACCAGCATCGCCAATGTGGCCTTGCCGACGTTGGCTCAGGCGTTCACTGCGTCCTTCCAGGAAGTCCAGTGGGTCATCCTCGCGTATCTCCTCGCCGCCACAACCCTGATTGTGAGCGTCGGACGGCTGGGTGACATCATTGGCCGCCGACGGCTGCTACTAGCCGGAATCTTCCTCTACACGGTAGCCTCGGTCCTATGCTCCCTCGCGCCCACGTTCTGGCTGCTGATTGCCGGGCGGGCGGCGCAGGGCCTCGGAGGGGCCATCATGATGGCTCTTTCCATGGCGTTTGTCGGGGAGACGGTTCCGAATGCAAAGACCGGGAGCGCCATGGGCCTGCTTGGCACGATGTCCGCAATTGGCACCGCTCTCGGTCCATCGCTCGGTGGTGGGCTGATCGCCGGATTCAGTTGGCGGAGCATCTTCCTCATCAACGTACCCCTGGGTATGCTGACTTTTCTTCTCGCGCAGCACTACCTGCCCGTTGATCGTCAGGTGCCGAAGACGGATCGAGCCGAATTCGATCATGTGGGCACGCTGCTTCTGGCTCTGACTCTCTCGGCATATGCCCTGGCCGTGACGATTGGGCGCGGCAGTTTCGGTTGGCTCAACCTGGCTCTGCTGGTGGCTGCGGGGTTTGGAGTCGGCCTCTTTGTGCTTGTCGAGGCGAGAGCCGCATCGCCTTTGATCCGATTGGTGATATTCCGCGATCCGGTATTGCGTGCGAGCCTCGTCATGAGCGTGCTTGTCACGACAGTTGTTACGGCGACGTTGGTGGTCGGACCGTTCTACCTCTCTCGTGCGCTTGGGCTCGATCCGGCTATGGTTGGACTCGTTTTGTCGGTCGGCCCGCTTGTCGCCGCGCTGACCGGGGTGCCCGCCGGTCGCATGGCGGACCGTTTTGGCGCACAACGCATGACCATCGTCGGGCTCATAGGAATGGCGACTGGTTCCTTCATTCTATCCATGATCTCGGCGACGCACGGTATCCCCGGCTACATCGTCCCCATCATTGTCATCACCGCTGGCTATGGATTATTTCAGACGGCCAACAACACCGCCGTCATGAGGGATATCAACCCGGACCAGCGAGGCGTGATTTCCGGCATGCTCAACCTCTCGCGCAATCTCGGACGCATCACCGGTGCCTCCGTAATGGGCGCGGTGTTTGCCTTCGCATCGGCGACGATGGACATCACAACGGCTCGCCCCGAAGCCGTTGCCACCGGTATGCAGATTACATTCGCAGTCGCGGCGATTCTGATCGTCGTTGCGCTGGCCCTCGCGGTTGGAACGAATCGCCGCACATTGCACAATCGGGAACTTGCTCAGGAAGCAGAGTTCCAGGCGGACGGGAAAGTTTCGGGATGACCTCGCGGCACTTAAATTCAAGTTGCGCAATCAATTGAAATTCATCATGGACGAATAGCGCATTTCCATCGTGACAATAGGAACCAGGAAAGCATTGAGAGGTGCCCCCGAAAATCTGACAGGATATTACGCTATGCCGGAATGGAAAAAGAGGCTGCGGCCCTATGGGCACGGTGATACGAAAATGCATCGGGTACGCTCAGTCCCATCACCGCCAGTCCGACAGTTGCCTCTTCCTTTGTGTGCTTGTCGATGCGGACACCGGCAACCGTGATGTTTGGTCAGTTTTGAGAAACTTATTCCCCTACCCGGACAAGCATACCGCGATCTTTGCAGATACTGAAGGTGTGGTAGAACCAGGCCACAATGATCACAAGGAACCCACAATTGAGGCCCGTGGCCCACAACAAATGCATCACCGGTAACTCTCCAGTGGTGAGGACGGCACGCATCCCTTCGAAGATATGCGCGGGAGGGACCATCCAGGCAATCGACTGGAGCACTGGCGGAAGAACCTCAATGGGGTAAAATACGCAAGAAATGGGTTGAAAAAGAAAGACCATTCCCCAGGCCAACACTTCTGCCTGCTGTCCGAAGCGCATGATGATGGAGGTGGTGAGCACACCAATAATCCAGCCCGATAGCACCAGATTGAGAACGAAGGGAAGGAGCGAGAATCCCATCTGGAGGATATCGTAGGAATAAAACACCCAGGCGAAAACCATCATCAACCCGCCCACGGCCGTGACCTTAAGCACACTCATGGTCATGGTCGCAACGAGATATTCTCCGACCGTTAACAGACTGGCAAACAAGTTCATCAGATTGCGAGCCCACATTTCTTCTAAAAATGAGACCGCAATGCCTTGCTGCGCGCGAAACAACACATCCCAGAGGATCAGCGCTCCAAGAAAAAATGAGACGGCGCCATGCAGCGACATCCCAACCTTTTCCAGATAAATCGTAATGAATCCCCACACCACGAGATCTAGAAACGGCCAATAAAAAATCTCCAGCAACCGGGCAAAGCTTCGCTTGTAGAGATACATATGACGCGATAATAAGGCGAGGATACGACCGAGACTCATGGACCGTTCTGTTCCCTGGCCAACTTTAAAAAGACCTCTTCCAGGTCTCGTTGGCCGTAGCGTTGAATAATTTCCGGGGCGGTACCTTCTGCCACAATTTTCCCCCGTTGCAGGAAGATGATCCGATCGGACATTTCCTCCATCTCCCGCATGTTGTGCGAGGTATAGAGAATACTCAATCCTTCCGAGCGTTGGTATTCTTTTAAAAATGATTTAATCTTATTGACAATATCAGGATCTAAACTGGCTGTTGGCTCGTCCAGAAACAGGACCTTTGGTTCGGTCATGATGGCTTTGGCCAAGGTGAGCCTCGACATTTGGCCGGAAGACAGTTTTCTCGTGAGGCGATGCCGGATGTCCTCCATCTCCAACTTTTTGACAATGTCATTAATGCGATGCTGAATATGTTTGAGTCCATAGAGCCGCGCGATGACCTTAAGGTTTTCCTCTACCGTTAATGAAAACGGCATCGAAATATAGGTGGAGGAAAAATTCACCTGCTGCAAAATGGTTTCTCGATGTGTGGCCAAATCCAGGCCAAACATGTGAATGCTCCCGACTGTTGGTGTGATCAAACCCAACAACATATGAATCGTGGTGGTTTTGCCAGCACCATTCGGCCCAAGCAAACCGAGTATTTCACCTTTTTTGATGTCGAAAGAAATATTATCGACGGCCGTAAAGCCTTGAAACCGTTTGCTGAGGTTTCGAACTTCAACAACAGAGGAAGTTATGGAACCGGAGGCAGGCATTAAAACAAAAATCCACCGATTTTATCGGGTAAGTGGCAGGTTTCACAGCGATTACTCAGCACTTCGCCTTTGTAACTTTGTTTTCCATCATGACAACGAAGGCAATCGGCCATGTCGGCCTTCCAGAGCACCGAGTCTTTTGGATGATCTGGTTCATGGGACTGGTCATCGAGCTTGACATGCCCGCGCGGGATCACAATGGGATACGCTTTAATCGGCGATCCATGGACGACACGCCCGTGACAGGTCGTACACCCCTCCCCCTTCCCGCGTTTCTCAAAGGCCTCCATGTGTTCCGGGTGATTCATGATCAGTCCGACATCTTTTACTGGTGCGGGCAGATCACGGGCAGAGACTTCCGTCACCCGCAAGATGGCTCGATGACAACTGATGCACACGGAAGAAGTCACATGGGATTGAAGATTGTGCGGTTCGGTCGGAGTTCCAAAAAATGTGATCGCGACGTCTTCTAGTCCGGCAAAGAGTTTATCCTCAATAAACCCGGAGATGCCTGGACGCACGTGGCAATCAACACAGGTGACATCTTTATGACTGGACCGAATCCAGGAATCGTAGGAGGGTTTTAGGGTATGACAACTCGCACAGAAGGTAGGCTGGTTAGTCAGCGGGATTGCGGCGGCCCCTCCTAAGGCCAGCACCAGGAGTGTGGCCGCAATGAGGGTCAGGCCTTTTCCCATGGAGGTTACGAATCCCTTTGCAGGGGGAACTGTTTCATGATCAGCTGCGCCAGTCCCTGGACGTCGTCCCGATCAAACCAGGGAGCCGAGCATTCGATGTGTTTCATCGAGGCCACCGCCAACAAACCATCCAACGACACATCAACTTCTTGCAACTGCTCACGCACGACGACGACCTTGGGGAAGCCGTGGCTTTTCCAGCCTTCGGCAATAATTAAGTCGATTTCTCCATTAATAAACCGGTCCCGAACTTGATCGACAGGAAGTTCTTCCGGGACATCAGCAAACATGGCCATGCTCCCTTTGGATAAGACGATGACCGCACTGGCCCCTGCACGTTTGTGACGCCAACTGTCTTTGCCTTCGGTATCCAGGTCAAACCCGTGCCCGGCATGCTTGATGGTAGCTACTCGATAGCCCGCATGCGTCAGTTCCGGAATCAGCCGTTCGATTAGAGTCGTTTTGCCACTGTTGGAGCGGCCAACAAAACCCAAAATGGGAGGTGTCATGATGAACCCTATATTCCTTCCAGGAGGTCGAATAATTCCTAATAGGCGGCATGAATGATAGAAAATAATGCGTATGTTGCTTAAAAGTTTCGTGATAATAATTGGACGTTCACTGAATCGCCTGGCTTAAGAGATTCGACCTCTTCCGGCACATCAATGAATCCATTGGCTTTCACCATTGAGGTGAGTATTCCTGAACCCTGCCCACCGGTCGTCCGAACCGTAAGGACGCCATTTTCGTCTTGAAGAATGCCGCGGAGAAAATGCCGCCGATCCGTATGCTTGGAAAACGATTCTTGAAAAAGTGCCTTCACAACCGGCCGTTCCCACTTCCGATGCCCGCCCATTTTCAACATGGCCGGGCGCACGAGTTGATCAAAAGTGACCATGGAAGAAACGGGGTTCCCAGGCAAGCCAAATGCGAGTTTCCCTTGGATTTTCCCGAAGGCTACCGGTTGTCCTGGGCGAATCGCCAATTTCCAGAAATTCATATCTGCCCCAAGCTCCGCAAACACAGGCTTAGTAAAATCATAATCTCCCATGGAGACCCCGCCGGATAACACCAAAATATCACAGGTGAGACCCTGTCGGATTTTGTCTTTTAAGGAATCAGGATCATCTTTTGCAATTCCCAAGAGGACCGGTATCCCACCTGATTCCTGAACAGCAGCAGCAATTCCATAACTATTGGAATTGATTATTTTATGCTCATCAAATGATTCATCCAGATCTGCCAGCTCATCCCCGGTAGAAAGGATGGCCACTCGAGGACGCTGGGACACGAGGACAAACGATTTTGCCAGGATGGCCAACATGCCGATTTCTCCTGAACGCAGTTGGGTCCCTTTTGGAATAATACACTCTCCTTCGGTGACATCTTCCCCTTTAGGCCTGATGTTGGAACCCTGCCCGGCTTCTGCCTTCATGATTCGAACTTTCGTGCCGGAAGGCTCAGTGTATTCCACTCGCACAACGGTATCTGCTCCAGCCGGCATAGGGGCCCCAGTCATAATCCGAATCGCTTCCCCTGAACCGACGGTTTTGGTAGCCACTGCCCCTGCCGCGACATCTTCTACAATGTTCAATTCGGGAATGCGGGTGATGGCATAGTCCTGCTTAATGTCAGCCCACCGGACCGCAAAGCCGTCCATCGCCGAATTGTCCCATGGCGGATTGGATCGCGGGGCAAGAATGTCTTCTCCTAATACCCGACCCAAAGAATCAAGGAGTCCGATCTTTTCACAGCCTAGGGGATGCGCCGCATCCAGGACGGTTTGTTGGGCTACAGTTAGCGAAGTAAGCTGCTCCATGTGTCTTGCCTAATCATATCGAAGGTTAAATTGGTTCTCTGAAAGCGCCTGCACCCTACTCAGAGTCTCGCTGCGGTCGCGCACAAAAAATATCTGTTTCTTCATTATCATGAAGGTAGCCACAAAAAATTCACTTCTTGGCCATCCGACTAGCCTATGCCGTTCTGATCAAATAGTCAGATGATTAGCAGAACACTTCGCACGCTGCTCCAGGTGCTGGTTAGACCTTTTTAAAGGGAGCCGGCCTGGCCGATACCTTCACCAGGGAATCTTTCTTCTTACAGAACTCCTCGACTTTGTTCGCAATCCCATGAATAGCGTCAGCCGTGGGAAGATCTGAATGAAACAGCGCATAGGGCTCACCACGATCACATTGAAGAACCATTTCCGGATCCAGTGGCACGCGACCGAGGAAGGGGACACCCATGTCCGCGGCTGAGGCTTCGCCCCCTCCTTTTCGAAACAACTCAATGGATTCGTGGCAATGGGGACACTCTAAGCCGCTCATATTTTCCACAATGCCGATGATGGGAATCTCACTGTCCCTGGCGAAGGTGACCGATTTGCGGGCGTCTAACAGAGCCACCTCTTGCGGTGTGGACACAATTACGCAGCCCGTGACATTACCAATGAGATCAATTGTTGTCACCGATTCATTCCCGGTCCCTGGCGGAAGATCGATGAGCAGAAAATTGAGGTCTTGCCATTCGACTCCACCCAACAGTTGGTTGATGAATTCAAATTTATACGCATCCCGCCAAATGATCGGGTCATCGGAGTTTTGCAAAAGAAAGGACATCGAGGCAATTTTCAGATTATAGGCTTGATGTGGAATAATCCCGCCGCCGGTACTAATTTTGAGTTTTTGACCTTCGGCTCCTACCATTTTTGGAATATTGGGACCATGAATATCCATGTCGCAAATCCCCACTTCATACCCTTTAAGTGCCAGACTAACGGCCAGATTGGTCGTCATTGTACTTTTTCCGACCCCACCCTTATTACTCATCACCAAGATTGTGTAATCAATTCGCTCCATGCGTTTTCCGACTAGCCAACGACTATGTCCTTCACGGTCTTTTTGGCAGGTTTCGGTTTCGTCGCAAATTGCACAGGCCCACATATACGTACAGACATCCCCACTCGAACTCGAGGATGGTTGAATCATATTCAGCTCAGTTGCCATGAATTCCTCCACATACATCAACTATGATGATATTTTTTGATAATATAAGATTTGGCCAAACGTCAATGTTATGGCCTGGCCATGCTTCCCATTTTTCCCACCATATGCTCTAAAAGCGGTAACACCATATCCAAATTCTCTTCCACTCCTTTTACGCTACCCGGCAAATTCAAAATCAGTGTGGTCCCCTTTATTCCAGCCGTTCCGCGTGAGAGCATGGCGGTCCGAACTTTTTTGAGACTTTCAGCCCTCATGGCTTCTCCGATACCAGGAATCTCTTTTTCAATCACGTCTCTTGTTGCCTCCGGAGCCCAATCTGTTGGTCGTACACCCGTTCCCCCAAGGGTCAAAATGATGTGAGGAGCTGTTGTCTCACAAAGTGTGACTAACCGGCGAGAAATGGCCTGACGATCATCCGCCACGACATCATAGGATAAAAGGGTCAATTGGTGGTTCGTCAAGATCCATTCCAATGGTTTCCGATTTTCATCGGGCTTTTGGCCTGACTGTATCTTGCTACTGATCAAAATGACAGCTACCCGTATCATCAGAAGTCTCCGCAGACATTCATATTACCGAGGACCAGAGTCCGGGACATCGACATATTCCTCATCCCCTCCAGATCCGCCTCCCACAGGTTGTGGGGCTAATGGAGGACGCCGAACGGCCGGCGGGCCTGAGGCCGAAGCGGGTGACGCAGCATCCTCACTTTCCGGAGCTTTTTTCTTGCCAAAGACTTGGGCACTGATAATCCCCACTTCATAAAAGAAATACATCGGGATGGCCATAATGCATTGGTTAAATGGGTCAGGGGTAGGTGTCAGAATCGCCGCAAAGAGAAAGGAACCCAGAAATGCCCATTTCCGGTATTTTCGTAATAGAGGAGCATCCACCCACCCTAATTTAGCCATCAAGGTCAAGGCGAGCGGAACTTCAAAAATCAGTCCAAAGACCAACATGAACCAAAGAATAAAGCCCACATAGTTGGCAATAGATATTTGTGCAATAAATCCCGAAGCCAGCCCATAGGAAATCAAAAAATGCAACGCGAAGGGCAACACAACAAAAAAGCAGAAGGTCAATCCCAAATAAAAGGCCACCGAGCTAATCGCGGTGAAGGGCCCGACAAATCGGCGTTCCTGGGCATGTAATCCTGGAAGAACAAATTGCCAGACTTCCCACAACCAGTGCGGGGTCGACAAGACCACTGCACATAATCCGGCAACTTTCACATTTTGCCATAAGGCTTCAGCCGGGGAGAGAAAGACGAAAGGAATTTTTGGCAAATCCGATGGCATCCATTCCCAGGAATCTAAAATGAAATAATTTTGCAGCGGAATCCGTAGCCAGGACACTAGCGTATCCGCATAAAAAAATGTCCCAACAAAGACACAGGCCATGACAATGACTGCTCGTGTGAGCCGCCATTGAAACTCATGCAAATGCTCCATGACGGGCATTTTTTTGTCTTCCAGTGGCTTAAAGACTTTCTCTTCAAACCAGGAACCCATTTTGCTTTGTTTGGCCATGTTAGTTCTATATCCCAAGAATCCAAGGGGGGCTCACAGTCGCCCCCCTCAGAACTCACATCCCTTATTGAGGATTTACAGCGATAAACAGATTATTGCCTCGCCGGTTGACCAAAAGAACGGCCAACTCATCTTTGGCAACTTTTGACGCAATCTGCTTGAAGTCGTCAATCGTTTTCACGCTTTGGCGACTCACCTCTTGAATGACGTCACCGATTTGAATACCAGCAGCCTCCACGGCACTGCCTGATTCAACTTTCGAAACGACCACACCTTTAATTTGTTCCGGAATATTGAATTCACTCCGGTGTTCCCCACTAATCGGTGCGACCGTCATTCCCGACAACACGTTATCGAGTTTTTCCATGGCTGGAGCTTTTTCTTCTTCTACCGGCCCATTCTTTGCCAATGCTTGATCGGAGGGCCGCTCTCCGAGCTCCAAGGTCAGCACCGTCTCTTTGCCCTCGCGTAATACTTTAATCTCTTTTTTCTTTCCGACCTTTGTTCGGGCAACAATATTTCGAAGATGATTGACATCCTTGACGGTTTCACCTCCGTATTCAAGGATCACATCGCCCCGTTGGAGTCCGGCCTTTGCGGAAGGGCCATCTTCATGCACTTCACTGATTAACACCCCACCCTGTCGACCTTCAGGTAATTGGAAAGATTGAGCTAAGGCTGGCGTTAATTCCTGAATGGCCACTCCCATCCATCCTCTCACCACCTTCCCCGTTTCGATCAGACTTGCGGCAATATCCTTCGCAATACTGACTGCGATCGCAAATCCTACGCCTTCAGACCCGCCCGTCCTGGAAAAAATAGCCGTATTGATCCCGATAAGCTCCCCTTTCATATTTACCAGGGCCCCACCAGAATTTCCCGGATTAATTGCGGCATCTGTCTGAATGAAGTCTTCATATTCCGTAATACCGACACTGCCTCGGCCGAGGGCACTGATAATTCCCAACGACACGGTATTGCGTAATCCGAAGGGACTCCCAAGGGCTAGGACCACATCCCCAACACGAAGGGATGCATATTCTCCCCAGGCCACTGAAGGAAGTGGGCCATTTTCAAGTTTAACTTTAATGACCGCTAGATCGGTCTTCGGATCGGTCCCCACAACGGTTGCTGACATCTCTCGTCCATCATGAAAGGACACCTTGATATCACTAGCATCTTCCACGACGTGGTTATTCGTCAGGATATATCCACGAGAATCAATAATCACACCGGACCCCGCACTCATACCTGGAGGGCCGCCTGGACCACCACCACCGGGAGGGCCGCCACCTGGAGGGCCGCCGCCTGGAGGCCCGCCGCCTGGAGGTCCGCCGCCTGGAGGTCCGCCGCCTGGAGGCCCGCCGCCTGGAGGCCCACCAAACGGCCCTGGAGGTAAGCCTCTGGATGGTCCACCTCCACCAGTCACTGCCACATTGACAACCGCGGGGCCAACTTTTTCAACAATTTCCGAAAACCCTTCAATAAACGCTCCTGGTATGGCCGCTTGCGTCTGGGCGGGGACAAACCACCCGTTTCCCAAAAATCCACCTACCATCCCCAGTCCTAAAAATAGGGCAAGAAACCCCCATGGAGGGGCAATTCGAAACGGCCGGGCAGCGCCAGCAAACAACCGTGACATGTGCATCATCCCGATCTCCCTGTTCAAAAAAATGTAATAGAAACGGAGTGAATAGGAAAATTTCTATCTCACAACCTTTGGCATTCTCAAGAAATTCCCCAAGACAGATCGCCTCACTTCGTCTAACCGTTTGATTCTACAATAATTGTTTTCCCACGTTCAAAGTCAAATCCCCAGTTTTTTTCTGCCACTCGTACACACTTTTTGCGGACAGAACCTCGTCCATCTTGTCAAGGCTTTTGGTTTAATGAAGAAAAAACACCCTGCGGGGACCTAAACACCTTCAGAACTGGCTACTTGGATTGATGAAGACGGAAAAATACGTCATTCTCATGAGCATAAAACCCGCAAAAATACCGCACGAGAATTTGGATAGAGCGAAGAAGTTGTAATGGAATGAGGATGTTGGCTCGATCGAATGACAAATGGTTACATTTAGGCAGGAGGAATTACTCGGTAATATCCAAGAGAGAGCCCAAAACCTTGTCCTGAATTCTGATGCTGGCAATATTGGCTTCTATGAGATTCACCGCTTGCAGATTGGAAATAATTTCTTCCCCAAGATCGACATTAGTTCCTTCTCGAAGTGATCGAATCTTCAATTGAGAGAAATTGTGGGCCGGGGCGTTCATCTGTTTGCAAAGCGATCCTCACCCCATTACCGGCTGACGAGTCTACTGGAAGAGCACGGGTTCGTTTAAAACTTTCTGTTTGTGCATTGGCAATATTATGGGCGCCAACGCTGAGCATTCTTCCTCCAGCTTGAATTCCAGACAGTGCAGAGGCCATACCGGCAATCATCATTTTTCTCCTTTCATTCGACGGGCATCTCACAGCCCTCCTGACACCTGCACGTTATCGACTAAAGTCCAGAAACCTTTCCTGGCCAGATGGAAGATGTTTTTTCAAACTGCCGGAGAAATAGGTGCCCATACCGGGGAAATTCGTCTTACTGAAATATTCATAGAAATTGCTGAAGATTGCCAGCATTTTTTGCTATGTTCCTATGTGTCCATGACCGGAGCTATTTCATAGAGGAACCGTATGCGGGGACTTGTTTTTCATCAGAAGCTTAAACTTCAAACCGACCTTCCCCTTCCCACGCGACCACCTGGGGAAGCCAGGATCAGGGTCATCCAAGCCGGAATTTGCTCTACTGATCTACAGCTGATGAATGGTTATATGAACTTTGAAGGTGTCTTGGGGCATGAATTTGTTGGGATAGTCGATGAGGCTCCGGATACAGCATTGATTGGAAAACGAGTCGTCGGCGAGATCAATGCCGCCTGCCGCGCTTGTGAAAGCTGCACCAATGGACATCCCACCCATTGTCCTCATCGCACCACTTTAGGAATCCAGGGCCGAGATGGCGCCTTTGCCGATTTCCTGACCCTGCCGGTTGAAAACCTTTTTGTCGTGCCTGATTCTATTTCCGATGATCAGGCCGTTTTTATCGAACCCCTGGCCGCGGCCTGTGAAATTCCCCAACTAGTCTCGATCAAACCAACAGACCGTGTGGTCGTCATCGGAGATGGGAAGTTAGGGGTATTGTGCGCACAAATTCTTGTGCTATCAGGATGTGCTGTAACCCTATTGGGTCGCCATTCAGAGCATGACACCTGGCTTACCCACATGGGAATCCGAGTGACCTCGCACCCAACTGATATTTCTCGAGGCGCAGATATGATTGTGGAAGCCACCGGAAGCCCCGAAGGGCTTTCCACAGCCATGCAATTGATTCGGCCAAGGGGAACACTTGTGCTCAAATCCACGTATCATGGAAATGTGTCTGTGAATATGGCGAATTTTGTCATCCAGGAGATATCCTTAATTGGATCTCGTTGCGGTCCATTCCCTCCGGCCATCCGCCTATTAGAAACGAAGCACATCCGGGTCGACCCGCTCATCCATGCCCGCTATCCACTCCTGGATGGCCTTCTGGCCATGGAAAAAGCCGCCCAGAGCGGCGTACGAAAAGTCATGCTGCAAATGACCTAAATCGGGGCTAATTGGAAAAATACTTTTCTGGATCCAATGCTGGTTGAATGCTTCATCCTTTGGTATGATGGCCTTATATTCGCCGAGCTGGCGTAGCTCAATCGGTAGAGCAGCGGTTTTGTAAACCGCAGGTCGGAGGTTCAATTCCTCTCGCCAGCTCCACACAACATACGACTCCCAAGGTTCGACAGGCATGCAAAGGTACCAGTCTCAGGGAAGAATTCACACCCTTACCTGCTAAAGACTCAGTCGTTCCCTCCAGCTCTTCCAACGTGTTTAGACCGACCCAAGAGTTCAAAAACGTTCTGATATGTCAGGAATTGGTTCCTACTTCGTGAGCCTTGGCAGTCAGGATAAGCAGCCTCATCCCTCCAATAATAATCTTACCAGATCAACATATTGTCCAAGTTCGCCGGAACTGGCCCTTGTGTAATGCTTATTGAATTTTTACATTAAGTAATAAAGCTTTCGTTCAGGGCGCTATCTGTTAAAATATGGTGAAATCACGTTCAGTCTTTCATTCAAAAGAATTGTTAGAGGCCGCATTCAGGCCTTAATGGAGAAACTGCTCATTTCCTGATTACATTGACCGAAAAGTCGAAGAAGAAGACGAACCGTCGCGACAGGCGACTCAAATCTGTTCGCATGTGCAAGCTCAGATCGCGCACACCATGACCGACGAAAACCAATCAACCCTACCTGCGGAAAAATCTTCCACTCCCCTGGCTGATCACACAAAGCCTGACCGTTTCGGACGACAATCAGTTTCTATCGGAAAGCCTTCTTCTTCGAAGGGCCCAATACCCAGCCTGAACTCGCAGGAATCTTCACATGCAGAAACCGTGTCCATGCTGAAGAAACAGTACCAGCTTGCAAAGCGTCAGAAACGATGGCTGAAGATAACAGGGCTCATTGGGGTGGTTGTTATTCTATTGGGTGGGCTTGGCACATGGTTAGCGCAAGAGAATAAGGCTTTTAAAATGGCCATACTGAGAGTCGTCTCTCCGGTGGTGAGCATCCATCTGGACCCTGAAATGGTTTCAATTCCTGCCGGAACTTTTCAGCAGGGTGACAGCCGGGGGGAGGATACATTAAGCGAGCACCCGCTGCGAAAGGTCCATATCAAAAAATTTGCTTTGGGGCGATTCGAGGTCACATTCGAAGAATATGACCGGTTCGCCATGGCGACGGGTCAGGCGTTTCCGGGAGATGAGGGGTGGGGACGCGAAAGGCGCCCGGTCATTAATGTCTCGTGGGAAGACGCTGGCGATTATGCAAAATGGTTATCGGAGGGAACCGGTCGTCGCTATCGACTACCCACAGAATCTGAATGGGAATACGCAGCCAGAAATAGAGGAAAAGACGAGATTTGGGCGGGAACCTCAGAACAAGAACAGCTTGAACCCTACGCCTGGTTCAATTCGAACAGTACCGGGAGAACCCAGCCAGTTGGAAGCCGACAAGCCAACGGCCTAGGGCTTCAGGACATGAGTGGAAATGTATGGGAGTGGGTCCAGGACTGCTGGCATGACGACTATCAGCATGCCCCAACAAATGGTTCGGCCTGGGTAGAGGCGAATAACGGAAGCTGTGGAACACGAGTGAGGCGAGGCGGTGGCTGGACTAACGATCCCATATCTTTGCGTTCTTCGTTTCGAAATGGGTACAACGCCGACTCGCGGAGTATCCAGATCGGGTTTCGCCTCGCGCAAGATATCGATTAGCTTTTCGATTCTTCCATTTTTCTATTCTCTTGCAAATCCCTTCCTTTCCTCAATTATCCTTAACAAAGGATAGCAGCCAGTGGGGTGACGATTCAATACCTTAGAAAGTTCCTCCAAGTCCTAACGTCCAGACCGCATCCGGACGGAGCCCTTCATTTTTATTGAGGGGAAGCTGGACCGCTGCTTGAACCAGAGTGTTAGGTAGAGGGGCCCATTTTAATCCCGGAGCCAAATCGACGATGTCCTTTCCGCTGTTATCCTTATCGTTCAATTCGTGACGGCCCAAGAGATCCAGTGAGAAAGCAAAGGTCGGAATGGGAGCCAGATCAAACCCTGCCACATAGGTGACAAGATTCAGTTCGGATTTGTTGTTGACGAGCACAAAGCCCGTGTTCAGATGTGGCCCAATCATTCCGATCGGGGATGAATAATATTTAGAAGCCACAGCCAACCCCTGAAATTTGAATTCTCCGACTCCCATGAAGTTATTTTCGTTTCCTGTGGGAAAAGAAATGCCCCCACGTACTCCCAAATCGGGTAAGACCTCGTGATTTTTCAGAAAGTTATATTTGGTTCGAAGGAGGACGTCTCCTATCCCGGTTTTATTCCCCGAAGAACTGTCTTTTGAAGGGTCTCCCGTGCCGGGTGCCGTTCCATTGATCACATTAATACCACTGCAATTTCCACCTTGAGTACAAGGAACCCCGTTGGCATCAAGCATGGTGGACTTCGCTTTTGCGTTGATCTGGTTATTGATGAGAGGAACCAAAAGATTGAGGTCCCAATTATCCGTAAGGCCATACGTGCCAAAAAATCCCACAAAATTGGTAATCACTTTGACGTCCAGGTTAACTTGTAATAGCTCATCTAACCCTGGGGAATTCGGCGGAGTTCCTGGCCCGGCGGTGGGGGAGACATCTTGACTGAGAGAAGAGAGCTTTTGCCCATTAAATTTTTTGTAATTGGCGTTTGACCAGACGACCTGGAAATCAAATCGCCCTTTTCCTAGGGTGTCGGCCCGTTCCGCAAAAAGAGGACCGAGGCTTTTGGTGACTTCAACAGGAACTCCCCGCTCAACATCAAACCGATACGCCGCCACCGTTGAGTTCACTGCAAATTGCCCTGTTTGAGCACCGATGCCATTGGTCAGTTCATTAAAGGAATTAAACACCGAATTGCCGAAATCATTGGACCGATTGCCTGCAAAATTTGGATCCGTTTGAAACCCATTCCCCCCATAAAGATCAGGGATCACATCCTTTAATTCTTTGGCTTGAGTGACAGATTGACTGATAACGAGCATTGCCAACAAAAAGAAACAGGCCAACGGCTGAATTCGTCTACAAAAAGAGTTCTGCATGAGCCAATAGGTCATTATTGCTCCTCATAAATTAAAATAAACCCAAAGAGAATTTCCGAAAGATTCCGAACAAGGGATTTGGCACAATTGTCCAAGCACAGTTATCGACTTTAACTATGGGTTTGGGGGATGGTACGCTCAACACCACAGATCCAAAAGGAGGGGTTTTATTCACACCCTCATTCAGCTTATGTGGCTATCAGATGGATTCATATCCAAATAACGCGATGCTGACGAAGTAGAGAAAACCAGGCGATCGTATAAAGTCTTTCCCATGAAGTCAATGCATATTTCCCAGAGGCACCGGATCCACCTGCCCCCCACTAGGCATAGGCTCTCTATTTAGGGAAAAGACCGTCAGGCTCCAAGAAGGAACGAAACGTCTCTAAATTTTTGAAACAGGCATGAAGTCAACACTCGCATCTCTGACGCAAGACCCAGTAAACTGGTCTCAAGAACTGACAACGCCACAAGACCACATAATCCTGCTATACCTCCTTCCAATCCTTGACGCGATGGTGATCTGACGCAACGAGAACAGGAGGCCTTGAGAAAATCCGATGCAAACAGAAAGTTGACCGTTGGCTATTTTATTCTGAGAATTTTCTTGAGTAAAATCAAACGCACCTCACAGGAGCCAGTGTCCCGTGTTCGATTCCGTTTTATATAGTCCCACCCCGAGGAGAGGATCCCTTCCCTATCTCAGTTTCTTTTTCCTCTCTCTCTTGGTATTCGGGTTGATCACGTTGCTCCTCCCGGTCCAGGCACAGACAGATCCCCGAAGCAATACGGTGAACGGAAAAGGTCCTGCCCAATATATAGGCGAGACTCAGGGAAACGCCTGGGCTGTCATCATAGGAATTGATAAATATCTAAATCTCGCCGGTCTGGCCTATGCGGTCGATGATGCGAAATCCGTAGCCCGTATGCTCGAGGGGCAAGGATTTAGGGTTACATCACTTTACAACACCCAAGCCACCAGAACAGCGATTCTTCGCGAGTTGCGCCAGAATCTTGTTACCCGAGTACAAAAAGATGATCGGGTTGTAATCTTTTTTGCGGGTCATATTGGAGAAACTCCAAGCAAGGGCAAGCAACAACCCGTGGGCTATATGATGCCCGTCGATACCGAACCCGGCCTTCTTCCAGACACCGCGATTAGCGTGGAGATTCTTCGTGAACTTTCTGAGGCACTTCCGGCAAAACAGGTCTTATTTCTCAATGATATTTGTTATGGAGGCATTGCCGGTCGCAGTCAGCGTTCGTTCCCCCCGATGACCAGTAATTATCTGAAGATGATTACCAGTGAACCTGCCCGCCAATTGATAACCGCAGGAGGAACCGGGCAACAAGCCTTAGCCGGACCGAAGTGGAAACATAGCGTGTTCACCTATTATCTTCTGGAAGGCATCGGGAAGGGCCGTGGTGATCTGAACGGCGATGGCATCATTCCCACATCAGAACTCTTCGCCTTTCTCGATGAGCACGTGCAATCAGCAGCTCTCACCCATAAACATGTGCAAAGACCGGAAATGTGGTGGTTAGGTCCGGATAAGGGAGAATTTGTGTTTATTCCGGAAAAAAAATCCTCCGGACCCCAAATTGCGAGCAATCCAAATCGCCAGGGAGGTACAAGCAACCCTGCACCTGGAACGGTCGAGACAATTGTCGGACTCTTAAAGAGTTTTGGAAATCCTTTGGATGTCTTCAGTAACAAGGTACCATCTGGAAAGAATGAGCAAGCTCAAAAACAAAAATCCCTGGCAGAAGAGGCTGCCGCGCTAGAGGCCGAGCGGGAAAAGTTTGAACTACAGGCTCTCCAAACGTTGAAGGAACAACGACAGCGGGAGAAAGATCTTCAAGCGCAACTGGCTGAAGCCCAACGGGTGGCCGCGGAAGAAGAGCGCCGGCGCGTCGCTGCTGAACAGGCCCGCCAGGAAAAAGCCGCCGTGTTAGCTCAACAG
>JACDDF010000348.1 GCA_013817135.1 Nitrospirales bacterium | reverse complement strand
GTCGAACGCTCGGCTGGCTAACGACCTCGAGGACTGTTGGGGAACCGTCCATCACAGTTATTCGGTCTTTAACCGCACAAATGACAGCTCGCCAGGAGAATCCAGGGTTAAAGGCTCTTCAGGCATGGAAGACGCGTACACCTCACCATCCAAGACAAATCCGCTGTTAAACACCAAACGAAGCTCTGGGAGATTTTCACTGACATAGCCATGTTCCGTCGTTGCTAAAGGATGAGTCCTTCCACGAAACAATGTTGGCAAGGCACGCCATAAATAGCGATACGGCACTCGAAGACTCGTGTAGCGTAAAGGCCAGGATTGCTTGCCCCAAAACGGCTTCATCCCTAAAAATAAGCGATTCAAGGTGGTGACCAGCAAGACTAAATACTCATCCTGGAGAGATGCGGATTCTCCAGTTGCCACACGCACCGTGATTGGGTTCAATCCTTTTCGTGACCCAGTGGCCAGCGCCAATAAAAATTTTAGCAGAATCAGCCCTGCTCCCCATTCCCCTAACCGGCCTATCGACTGTTTGGTTTCAAGGCCTAGTTGCGTGCCATGATAAATAGCCCCGGCCCCGAAAAACATCCCATGCAGCGGTTCGCGGCTTTCTGGAAATCGAATACGAAGAACTGGTCGTGTTTCAAAAGATAATCTTGGAGTCTTCGCTTCGGCTTGAACCAACAACTGTTCAAGCGTGTGTGGCTCAAATTTCCCTAAACCCACATCTCCCGCAATCAGATTTGCCGTCCCTGCGGGCAACACAGCCAACCGGGGCATGACGGCAAAAGGACGATGATGAAACAAAGCCCCCATGGTGGCTTGAATGGTCCCATCCCCTCCATTGACGACCACACAATCCACCTGACGGTGGGCAAACGTCTTCAGAGCTTCGAGGATAGCCGCAGGCGTGTTGACCTCAGCCCGCTGCACTTCGGGATATTTGATGTAAATTTCTTGAAAAAGGGCTGGCTTCCGCCTATTACGTCCACTCAGCGAATTATGAAGGATCCCCACATGCATCATAAACCCAGTGCGGCCGACCTCAAGCGACGGCAAAGATGGGAGAGGAAGCATTTACATTGGGGAGTACGGGTAGATGTATAAATATGTGACATTTATAGGAAAGATCATTTGATGGTTACCGGAGGATTGGTAAACATTCTCACTGCCAGGGAATTTCGATCCACTGGATCAATCTCAGCCAACCAGGAAGTGAGGGAACCCACCCGAGCTTTTCCCCAACCCGCCATTAGGAGTCTAGCCATAAGAATCAGAGTTGAGCCAACCGTCCAAATGGCCACAGCCTCCAAACCCAAATCGGGGCGTCCAAAAAGAAGACTGGCCGTTAAGAAGATGAGATTAGGATTACGCCGAGCCGTGACAAGTCTGAAATAGGAGTCCAACGGCTTCCAACAAAAAATGACAAATCCCCCCAACCACCATTGAAAAATTCCTTCCACTATACGCCCCAAAACATATCCGAGCAAAATGATTCCAAAGGTGATTTCCACAGTCAACCAGGAGATAAAAGGGGAAAACGCGGTGAGACCCACGCCCCAGGCTAAATACCAAAGAGGAGGATGGATTAAATCAATGCCATGATCAAAAATATTGCCCCATTTACTGGAGGTCACCGTTACTCGAGCTAATTTTCCATCCACCGTATCGAGGAACGTCATAATCCAGCCCAGGACAAGTCCCCAGAAAAACTGCCCAAAAGCGAACAACACTCCCGCTGCAATAACAAGTAATAAGCTCAGCGAGGTCACCTGATTAGGCGAAATCCCCCAACGCGCACAAAGCCGAGTGGCCCATTTGGCCGGAACAGGCCAAAGAAACTTCGTCACCAGATCAGTGACGCCTTTATATGATCCCGTAAATAAATGTTCTTCCAAAGCCACCCGGTTATTTTCGCGAATGGGGAACACATAGGGATGATCAGTTTTTCGCAATTCGTTTGAAAAAGAAATTGAAAGATCTTGCAATGTTACAGATTGCAGGTTTGCAACATCTCGTGTGTGTTCTCCGTGTATCCCTTCACACGTTGCGGAAGCCAAAAGGGAATTAACATGCGCCATAACCGGGCGTAACCCAGCTTGAGCCTGAACTTCCAGGACAACATTGGTTTGCTTCAAAAGGAAGGAGAATATTCGCGCATCAAATAAAAAATCTCCTCTAATAACAAGAAGCGAATGATCGGATGGAAGTTCCTTGAGATTATTGAGAAAATTTCCGACCCCCAATCGACTTAACATTCGTTGATACCGGATACGGGAGGTCAAATTCCACAAATGGATATTCGGATCATTGATAATATATGCAGACACAGTCATTGAACTACCACGCCTTATTTCCCTTACACATTAAATAATAATAGAGTCGATCAACTATCCCATGATTAATCGGGACAAGCCTGACTACGGCTCCAAACCGGTCAATGGCTCATTAGGTAGTCATTCCGACAAAGCCATAAGCCTTATGCCTGAGGTCCGGTGCAATATTGCTTATTCCAATTTCATGAGAATTCCCCTGAGAATCAAGCATACCCTACCGTCTCTTGGTATCTACCCACAAAAGGTGAAAAAATATTTGATCATGCATGATCCCTGTGTCCACTTTCCACTACTTTTCAATTGAGATAACGCCGCCACAAAACAAATGTGACAAGAGACAACAGTAGGAAGGGAGCAGCTGTGGTTAATAAAGGAGAGGCTCCGAACAAAATTCCAACATGTTTAAAAATTTCCGTCATCAAATAATATGCCAGACCGACCAGGGATCCAATGAATATCCTCTTCCCTGCTGGAGACATTCGCAAGGGACCGAAGACAAACGGTATGGCCACTAAGATCATGAGACCGGTATTTAAGGGCATAAATATTTTGTCCCAAAAGCTTAATTCATATCTCAGAAAATTTTGTTTTTTACGTTTTAAGAATTCCATGTATTGGTAGAGCTCCGAAGGGGCCAAAGTGGAAGAAGGGAGTGTCAATAACCGCACTTCATTCGGCTTAAGCGGAGAGTCCCACTCCAGGCTCGCCAACTGCTCCTGAGAAACATGATATCCGTGAATGACCTGCTTTTTAATATTTTTCAGAGTCCACTTCTGAGAATTGACAATTTCTGCCTCTTGAGCATGCATATAGAAATCCAATTGTCCGTCATCACGGAATTCAAAAATATCAAGGCCTTGCGGACTCTCTCCATAGCGAATCTGATGAATTCTGACGAAGCGGCTCCCCTCTCGAAACCAGAAACCCTGCTTTCCCTTATATGCGCCTGTATCCGACAAGGCCATTGATCTCTTCAAATAGGCCTCCTGGTCCAGGGGAGGATTGACCACCTCTTCCAGAAGCCCCACGAGTACCATAAAACATGCCCCAACCTTCATCACCGACCAGGCTATTTGATAGGGAGAAACTCCCCCGGCCTGCATCGCGATGAGTTCACAACCATTGGCAAGCCCCCCCAAGGCCATGATACTCCCTAATAAGGCTACAAACGGGGCCAAAAACACCAATCGGCTTGGCATGGTCAGCAACAAATACTCACTTGCGCTCCAAAATGTATAACGGCCTTTCCCCACCTCATCCAATTCTTCAACAAAAACAATTAAACTAAAAACCGCCAAAAAGATCGCCAGGATCGGAAGATATCCCTTCAGTAAACTACCCGCCAGATACCGATTGAGAGTTTTCATGTAAATATCGTGAAGCCCATTGACGGGGGTTCATCTCCTACCAGAGATGAATCCCGATCAGAACACATAAGAATATTGGAGGACCATGGACTCCAGCCTCTACGATAGGGACCTGGCGAAACGCGTGGGGGCCAGCCAATAGGCCAGTACGGCTCCTAACCCAAGAATAGTCCACCAAAGACCGGGAATGATGGGGATGTTGCCTTGCTCCACCAGGGTCTTCACCATCAACTCGGTAAAGTAATAGACTGAAAAAATTACGGTGGCTGTGAAGGTTTTGGCGTATTTGCCCTGTCTTGGAGAAGCACGACTCAAGGGCACCCCTAGCAGCCCCATGAGAATAGTCGAAAAAGGTGCTATAAACCTC
>JACDDF010000347.1 GCA_013817135.1 Nitrospirales bacterium | reverse complement strand
GGTCGTATCTGTTTGGTGTTCAAATATTTCCTGGTACTGGAATTCGCCCATGTCTGTCATTCCCTTCTTCGTCTATAACCTTAAATATCCTATGGTTGTCCCACGGTAATCGCAGTCCGGTCGGCTTGGCAATATTGTGCTCGTCGGATCCTCAATTGTGCGTCTTCTTTCCTTAAAAATTCAAGTGAGTCTCGAGTTTTTTGTCGGCCGTCTATGAGAAGGCTCCTCCGCCATTTTGAACGGGACATTTGAAGGTGGAAGCCGTTAGTGGTGCCTGTCGTGCGTTGCCGGGACCAGGTCCCTCCATTTTGCTCTTGACCTTTTTTCGGAAAGGAAGGTGACTTCGTATGGATTTTCTTTTAATGTAGCAGGCTGCTGGAAGTCTTCATGATCATAATGGAGTGTGATTGCCCATGAAAGCCTTGATGTTCACCAATGAATTTCCCCCTTACACCTATGGTGGCGCCGGGGCTCACGTGGAGTATTTGAGTCGGGAATTATCGCATCTTCTTCCCATTGAAGTCCGCTGTTTTGGCGATCAGCACCTGGAACAGGGCAATCTGACTGTGCATGGGATTCCTTTAGGAGAGACCCCGTTCGCGGCTCCCAAGCCTCTGCATTCGGTCATTGGCGCAGTGCAGCGCTGTTGGCAAATGAATGCCGATGGGTTTGGCGCGGACCTGATTCATTGCCATACCTGGTATACCCATTTTGGCGGTATTATGGCCAAGCTCAATTACGGCATTCCGCTCGTCATCACTACGCATTCATTGGAACCCCTCCGGCCATGGAAACGAGAACAATTAGCCGGCGGGTATGATTTTTCTCTGTGGGTTGAAAAGACTGCCCTGGAGATGGCTGATGCCATTATTGCCGTTTCCGAAGGAACAAAGAAGGACATTCTCAAATTGTTTCAGGTTCCAGAAGAGCGGATTCATGTCATTCATAACGGGATCGATCTTCAAGAGTTTCGGAAGGTCCAAAGTCAAGAGGTGTTAAACCGATATGGGATCCCCACCGGACAACCTTATGTCTTATTCGTGGGGAGGATGACCCGGCAGAAGGGGATCACCTATTTGATTCAAGCTCTCTCCTATTTAGATGAGGAGTTTCCAGTGGTGCTATGCGCCAGCTCTCCTGATACGCCGGCCATTGCGGCGGAAATGAAGGAGGCCCTCGACCAGATTTCGGCCCATCGAAAGCATATTTATTGGATACCGGATATTCTCGACAAACAGAGCCTCATTGAGTTGTATTCTCATGCCGGGGTGTTTTGTTGTCCTTCTATTTATGAACCATTCGGGATCATCAATTTAGAGGCCATGGCCTGTGAAGTGCCAGTGGTGGCTTCTGCCGTTGGGGGCATTCCTGAAGTCGTGGTGGAGGATGAGACGGGATTTTTAGTGCCGGTTGATCAATTTGAAGAAGCGCCCTTTAGCCCGAAAGATCCTGACCGGTTTGCACAGGATTTGGCCGATCGTTTGAATCAACTGATGCGTGATCCTGAGTTACGGGTGCCCATGGGGCAAGCCGGGAGACGACGGGCGGAAGAACTCTTTGGCTGGGACAAAATTGCTAAACGCACGAAGGCCCTGTACGAAACCGTTCTTGATGCCAGCTAGGGCGTTTGGCTATGAGGTACCCGGGTGGAACGGAATATGAAGAGGGGCCTTTCGTGTTGAGAGCTAAGCAGGGACCCCAGGGAACCGGGCATTCCTGGGGAAGGTTTGAGGGGGCGTGGACCCGGGTCTCTTACCCGGGATCGCAGCCGGTTTGAAACATGGCTTCAAGGCGCTGTACTTCTTCTTTGCGGCGATGACGTTCTTCCACCAGCATGGAGATCATGGAATTCCAAAAGGAGACTTCAGCCTGTGACCCGTCCGTTAAACGTTGGTCTCTCCATTCCGTCGCAAAACGGGTATACACTCGAATTTCGCAATCGTTAAAGCTTCTGAGCGATTCAAGCAGTTCGTCTTCAGCATGCATAAGTCAACCGGCCTTCCTGAAGTTGGAGATGTTTATGATGAATGTTGGTCACAGCGAGCATGAGAATGTGTATCGGCGGTTCTTTGCGCGTTCCTTAGTGTGAGACGTATTCAGTGGAGGAGAAATTCTCGATGATGAAAATGTTATCCAGCGTTCACGTCTGTTATCGGTGGATTGGTCTGGGTGTGTTCTGTTTCATGCTTTGGGGTTGCGGCGAAGATCCTCGCCAATTATTTGAGACGGCCCAGTTCGAGGAGCAACAGCATAATCGGGCCCATGCTCAAGAATTGTATGAACAGATTATTCACCAACATCCTGAGAGTGAATTTGCCGAAAAAGCCCGGCAGCGAATAGAGGCCTGGAAGACAGAGAATCCGGAAGAGGGAAAGTGATGGGCTTGAACCGGTCAGGAGTGATGTTCAGGATCTACGCCGGTTCGATACATATATTCTAGTCGTCTAATATCCTGGTCCCGCCGCATCCGCTCATCAATACACAGGTTCACGACGGTATTCCAAAATCCAGCCTCGGCCATTGAGCCGGCTTCCATCCGTTGATCGCGGAATTCGCTGGAGAAACAGGTGTACCGCTGTAAATCGCTGTCGTCAAATTCCCGAAGGAAGTTCGGCAAATCTTCCGTATGAGGCATGGGTTCGTGGTGATGGCTCATCATACAATCTCTTATGGAAAATATATCGGTGCGGGCCACCTGAATTCTTGAGGTTTTTTGGATAATTTCTTCAGGAATCCGACGAGGCTACTGCCATCGAAGCATCCCGTCCAGTGGGGAATTTGTGTATTGTGTGCAATTCTTGAGCGTTAGTTGCCGGAAAGATTTTCCGGGTTGATCCATCTGGTGTGATCAAAGGGAAGGCGATGCTTGTGTGCTCAAATATTTTGGGGCTTTTCCCTCCAAGGGATATTTGAGAGGGAGCGGCTGCCCAGGGAAATTTTTTGAGCAGACTGAGTTGAATAGGCCGATTTCTGAGCTCTCTCAAGCGCTTTCCCTATGCAAATCGATCATGGTCTGTGAGACAATTGCTGACGGTTTACGACTAACGATTCCTGATGGAGATCATCGAAGGAGCAGCCGATGAAAGGGCAACGGAAAAAACGATCCAGTAAATCGGGGCTGCCGCCCGGGACACCGGTACATATCGGTGAACAGAAACTCGAGAAGATGTCCCTGACGGCGTTGACATATTCAGAGCACACATTCCATGAATTTCAAACCCATCGAGTGGAAGAGGTCTTGCCGCTGGCAGGCACAACAGAACACGCCTGGATCACCGTTCAAGGCATCCATCACATTGAAGGGCTTCAGCAATTGGGTGCAGCATTCGGACTACATCCTTTGGTGATGGAAGATATCGTCAATACCCATCAGCGACCAAAAATTGAAGACTATGGCGAGTATCTGTTTTTGGTGATGAAGGCCGTGTCGAGACATGATTCTGCTCAGTCGTTGATGGTGGAACAGATCAGCCTGATTGTGGGAATGAATTTTGTGTTGTGTTTCCTTGAAGGAAACGATGACCCTTTTGTCGATCTCCGGGGACGTCTGCGCAATGAGAAGGGCCGTTTAAGAAAAATGGGGTGCGATTATCTCACCTATGCCCATCTTGACACGATCGTGGATCAATACTTCCCTCTGTTGGAACAATTAGGAGAAGATATTGAACAGCTTGAAGAAGAACTCATTGCCCATGCAGGTCGGGAGACGTTGAGAACGTTGCATGTGTTTAAACAGGAGATGATCCTCCTTCGCAGAGCGATTTGGCCGCTTCGGGATGTGTTGGGTCATTTGGAACGAGGAGACTCAATGCTGATTCATTCGTCCACGCATATTTATCTTCGGGATGTGTATGATCACACCATTCAGTTGATCGAGACCACGGAAACCTATCGCGATATGCTGGCGGGCATGATGGATATTTATCTTACTAGTTTAAGTAATAAGCTGAATGAAACCATGAAAGTCCTGACTGTAATTTCGACCATTTTTATCCCATTGACGTTTATCGTGGGGATCTATGGGATGAACTTTGAAGTGATGCCGGAATTGGAGTGGCCGTGGGGGTATCC
>JACDDF010000346.1:3146-4075 GCA_013817135.1 Nitrospirales bacterium | reverse complement strand
GGGCCTGGAATGACAAGAATTTGGCTGAAGGAATTCCCGTGCAATTCGGCTTCAAAGCTTTTTCTCGACCAGGGCACAGCAAAGCAGCACCCTTCCAGACTCACCAATGCGTCCAAATCAGCCAATGTGGCCAATCGAATGGCCTCATTGTGAAAGGGATCAGTATCCAAGACACGGTCATTTGTGAACATCCTTCACTCCTCTATGTCACACGAACAGGTGCCCAAGAAGTCTCACCCGATGGGGTTCAAGCTTTTAGTTTTTGATATTTCTGCATACGATGGCTGAATATAATGTGGGGTGCAGCCTTGAGGAAGGAGATCCCCTCGTTCCAGCAATACCCGTCCTGCCATTCCGGTCCCTTTGGCCGATGGCCATTGCTCCTCAGGAGGAACTTCGGCAAAAGAGAACCCTTTTGAAAGGAGAGTCTCCCGGTTCTGTATCCACCCATCTCCAAGCACAATAGTCGGTTCGGATAGAGCGCCACAGACATCAATGATGTCCCCGACTTGAGACTCTTTCACGCAGACTATCTGCTGATTCTCCCAACGGAACAATGCCCAATACACTACTCCCTGGCGAATACCGATAGTGCTGAGCAGAGGGAGATCGGTAACAGGATGATTCCAGGCAAGCCCTTCGAGTGTGGAAACCCCAACCAAAGGAATCTGTAAAGCCAGCCGAAAGGCCGTCATTGTCGCCAGTCCCACTCGTAATCCGGTGAAAGTCCCCGGACCTATGGACACCACCAAACCTCCAAGATTTGATAATTGCAAAGAGACCGAGGATAACAGCCGATCAATTGTGGGGATGAGTTGCGGGGTCAGAGGCCGCCCTGACTCACAGTCCAGAATGGCTAACAGCTGTTCGTCGCGAAAGACGGCCACACTCTGATGAGAAGTGGCGGACTCTAGAGCTAAAAACAGCAT
>JACDDF010000346.1:0-3136 GCA_013817135.1 Nitrospirales bacterium | reverse complement strand
GCATAGAGCTTGTTGACTCCCGTCTTGCTGATTAGAGGTGGCTTGACGCATAAGGACAATTACGAGGCCGCATTGACGATAAATTCCTTGAAGTGCAGGGTAATGGATCCTCCGCTGGGTCGATAGTCTGTCGCCCGAACTAGAAACGGCAATCGAACCGGTGAGCTCTCTTCGGTAGTGGTAATTTGCACCTCTCGATAATCTTCACATTCCACGGATATGACGATATCATCAAACGAGCGTCGATATTCAATCGATATCAGGTCCATGGTCTGGGCATCCACCCAGGTCCTGACGGTAAAATCGTCTTGAGATGCCATGGCTGAGGATTGGGTTTGAGGCAGATCGATGCGATAACGTTCGTTACTTTTCCACACGCGGGCCTCTTTACTTGATCCCCCGGATATCTTTCCCAACACGGCATCCAGGGCACGAATACTCAGCATCACAGTGTGATCCCATGCTGTACGCTCCTGGGTTTCATCCATTTTGCCGATGACCACCTTACCTTCAGCGGGAAAATACAGTTCATACTCGTTCCCCTTGCGATGAAAATCCATCACGGGCACACCCATTCGAATAAAGGCTTTCAAGTCCAAGACATCGGGGCGCACGTACGAAACTGTGCCAAGAATATTTTGGGAAAAAGGAACGCCGGAACCGGAAATTGACCCGTGGAATAATCCTCGTAGTGTGAGAATGGTCAACTCCTTTTGACGCAAGGCTTGAAGTACCTGCTGCTCTTGCCCGTCTTCGAGCGGTCGTAATGATTCCTGTAACATTCCGGCGCATCCGACGAGGAACACCATCGGCAGCAGAGCCCATCGACTTGCAGCATTCATCGTAAGCAGTCCGCCTGCACGTGCCATTTATGAAGCATGACTGACAACCGTTTCCCAAATGTCGCCAATGTCACGAATCCCCACGACTTCCATGCCAGCCACAGGTTTCCATTGGTTCAGATTCGGCTCAGGCACCATGCAACGTTGAAACCCCAATTTCATCGCCTCACGAATGCGCAGGTCCGCATGCTGTACCGGCCGGACTTCTCCGCCTAGCCCGACCTCTCCCATCACAACCAATCTTGGGTCCAAGGCCAATTCTCGAAAGCTCGAAAGCACAGCACATACGATGCCCACGTCCACCGTTGGCTCATCGATCCGAAGCCCCCCCACCACATTCACGTATACATCGTACCCGGCAAAGTGCAACCCGAGTCGCTTTTCCAGGACGGCCAATAACAACGACACCCGATTCACTTCTACACCTTTGGCCATACGTTTCGGCATAGGGTAGGTCGTCTCCGCCACCAGAGCCTGCAATTCCACTAATAAAGGCCGAGAGCCTTCCACGCTCGACACGACAACAGATCCGGCGCCATGTCCGATTCGCCCTGTCAAAAATAGTTCTGAGGGATTCCCAACCTCGGTCAGCCCCTCATCCTTCATTTCAAAGACCCCGATTTCATTGGTCGGCCCGAACCGGTTTTTCACCGCTCGAAGAATTCGATAACTCTGTCCTTTATCTCCTTCGAAATACAACACCGTATCAACAATATGCTCCAGAAGCCTTGGCCCGGCAATCACGCCTTCCTTCGTCACATGCCCGATAATAAAGATAGGGACATGCGTCCGCTTGGCATACCACATCAGACGACAGCCAACCTCCTGAACCTGGCTGACACTACCGGGCGCTGATGTGAGTTCCTGGGTAAAGACCGTTTGAATGGAATCGACAACGATGACACCGGGATTTACCTGCTCAGCCACTTTGAAAATTTCTTCCAGGGATGTCGCAGCAGCCACATACAGGTTGGGCGATTGAATACCTATGCGATCCCCCCGCATTTTAATTTGCTGTGGGGATTCTTCTCCCGATACATACAACCCGACCTGTTTGGCCGTTCCCAAGGAGGCCAGGGTTTGGAGCAGGAGTGTCGTTTTACCAATTCCAGGATCGCCCCCAATCAAGATAACCGATCCTGGAACCACTCCCCCACCAAGCACTCGATTCAATTCCTCAATACCAGCTTGAAGACGAAACTCCTGAGTCTGCACAATGGAGCTGATGGGAACCGCCTCTGGCGTTCCCCCGGCGACACTTCGCTGTTGAAGGGTTGAAAGATCTCGATCAACCTCCTCCCGTAAGGAATTCCATTGCGCGCATTCGGGACACCGGCCGCTCCAACGGACGCCTTGATGTCCACATTCCTGACACACAAAACGGGTTTTAGGTCGTGCTGCCTTCACCAGGACATCTCCCCTACTATCTATCACATGAGCAGAAAGTCATATGGCATGGCGAAATATAAACCTTCATCGTCGGACCATTCATCGACCGGCTATTTGCTCATTGCTTTCATCAAAGATGCCGTCGGACCCGTGACCAATCATTGAGGACAATGGCCCTGCGTGGAAACCGATCCTCTGTCTGTGGTAGGGGTAAAATCACGGTTTGCAAGCGATTTTGAACGAGGACTTCCGCAAAATCTGCCGTGCGTCCAATGCCACCGCTCACTTTTTCCCAACCCTCTGTTTTCAGATCGTGTATGAGTTCGATCAATGCCGTGGGCGTCTTCGGAAGGATCCTAATCATTCCTGGGGAAAATTGATGTTCGCGCAGCCATTCCTGAATATCTTCAAGATGCCCTCGCCCGGTCAAGTCCAGATACACAAGGTTGTAATAGAATTCAGATAGCTTACCCAATTCTGACGCCGCTGCAGGATGGGCATCTCCTAATATTAGGCCGGGATCCTCATAGAGTTCAGGCGGAGGCGGATCCGTGACCAGCTCCCCTTCCACTAACACCGCCAGGTCAATCAGTAATATGGGGCGGCGGCGTTCCCAGGATAAGAGGACCCCTTTCCCTTCGATGGCATCCACTTTCGATGGCGTCACCACTTTCACAATGATGGGTAAATTCCCCCGCATACTGGGAGCAAAATCAAGCCGAGCCCACCCTTTCGCGTCGGTAGTCGCCTGACCCACTGTCCGGCCATGAACAATAAATTCCAGGGGCTGATCCGGCAAACCAATTTCCCCTTCTGCCTCAGGATTGGTTAAACGTGCCTGTAATTGAATGGGCTTCCCTGGAGATGTGAGTAAATCGGTCACTGATAAATTAGCCGCCTGAACC
>JACDDF010000345.1 GCA_013817135.1 Nitrospirales bacterium | reverse complement strand
CGGCCAATTTGGGTCATGGCATCGGTGATGTGTCCCTCCTCCTGGGAGATGGAACTGGTGGCTTTGCCGCCCCTCTCTCCATTGCGATTAACTCTTCTTCTTTCAGCTTGACTCCCGCCGCTTATGGCTCTTCTCCCGTATCGCTGGCCGTAGGCGACTTTAACCGGAACGGCAAATTAGATCTGGCTGTCGCCAATAGCGGTGCCAGTGCATTAGTGTTATGGGGCAATGGCAACGGCACGTTTCAGAAACCGACGGTCTTGAATGCTCCCGGTCAGTTTTCGATTCTCGCTGAAGATCTCAATAGGGATGGAGCTCTTGATGTCATCACCAATGGGATGGTGATGCTGAACGACGGGACGGGAAAATTTCAAACGGCTATAGCGTATGCCACAGGACTTCTTCAACCCATCCTTGTCCGGGCTGGCGATCTGAATGGAGATGGCATACTGGATCTGGTAACTGCCAATGAATCGTCAAACAGTGTGACAGCCTTCATCGGTCGTGGGAACGGGACATTTCAGACACCCAAACATTATATCGTCGGCCATAGTCCAGGAGAAATCATGCTCGAGGATCTGGATGGCAATGGTACGGTGGACCTGACTGTCTCAAATCTTCGCTCGAAACATTTAAGTGTTCTTTTTGGCAAGGGTGACGGAGAATTCATTGGTAGCCAAGCCTTTCCTTCTACGTCCCACCCCACCCAAACCACCAACCAGGCCGCTCTGGCCGACTTCGACGGGGATGGGCTTTTGGATTTGGCTTCAGCCAATTTGTTTGGGACCGGCGCTGCAGCTGTGCTCAAGGGGCAGGCCTTTGGCAAATTTTCCGCCCCTCTCAGCCTCACGGACCAACAAGGAGCCGACGTCGTTGCTGGGGATTTCAATGCGGACACCAAACCGGATCTTGCCTTCCTTCGACAAGGCAGGCCCGGCTTTGAAAACGATTCGATCGAGGTGCGTTTGGGCACCGGCAATCTCACCTTCGATTCACCCACCACCCTGACCTTGCCGGATGCGGACTTGGCTCTCAACTTCGTCCTTGCGGTGGATATGGACGACAACAAAAGAGTGGACTTAGTGACCGCCAACACAGGCACCGACAACGTGTCCGTCTTTCTAAGTAATGGCAACGGGACCTTTGAAGGTGAGGTCACGACTGCAGTTGGCGATCATCCAAAATGGTTGGCCGCAGGAAACCTTGATGGGAATGGTATGCAGGATCTGGCCGTGGCCAATGCCGGTCTGCTGGGTGGGCAAGATGGGAAACTCTCGCTCCTCTTCGGAACGGGCACCGGGGGCTTCACCGCCGGTCCAGAATTCTTTCGCAACACGGAACCAAATTCCGTGGTCATCGGTGATCTCAACGGTGACGACAAGTCAGATTTGGCTGCTATCATCCAGGCCCCCCCCTTCGTTTGGAATATTCAAATCGTGCGGGGAAACGGCAACGGGACGTTCGGCACTCCTACCCTGATTCCGCTACTTGAGGGTGAGGCAGGAAACCTGACTGCCTCCGACCTCGACGTGGATGGGGATCTCGACCTCATCATGACCGTTGGCCCTGAGATTGGTTTTCTTGAAGGACTTGGCAATGGCACGTTTAATTCGTTGCTCCTCTTTGACGGTGGAGATCCAACGGGCCCGATCACGGCCATTGATCTCAATCACGACCAACGCCCAGATCTCGTCGTGCCACAAAGCCGAAGCGGCACCACGGCGATTTTGCTCAACACCGCCGCGGCTCCTACCAGGATATCGCACGATATCAACGGTGATGGAACGACCGACCTAGTCTGGCGCGATATCAGTTCAGGGGCTGTCGCCTTGTGGCTCATGAATGACCCACACAATTTTTCCCTAGGATTTCCGGGAGGCACTTCGGCTGAATGGCAGATTGCGGGCATAGGTGACGTGAATGCAAATGGCAAGGCCGATGTCATCTGGCGGAACACGAGCAGTGGCCAAGTCTCCATCTGGTCCATGAACGGTACAACTATATCTGAAACAGGCTCTCCTGGGAGTCAGTCAACAGCCTGGGTGATTGCCGGATTAGGCGACTTGAATGGCAATGGGACAATAGATATCGTCTGGCACAATAGCAAAACGGGTGAAGTGGAAATCTGGTTATTGAATGGGATGTCTATCACTTCAACCGGGTTCCCCGGGAGCATGTTGCTCAATTGGAAAATTGCCGACATAGGCGATGTGAATGGCGATAGCAAAGCCGATGTGATCTGGCGCAATTCCAGCACCGGGGAGGTAGCGGTCTGGTTCATGAACGGACTTACGACCAGCTCGACAGGCTTCCCCGGGAGCAACTCGACTACGTGGATAATTGCGGGAACCGGCGATCTGAATGGCGACGAGAGGGCGGATATCGTTTGGCGCAATGCCAGCACGGGAGAAGTGGCGCTCTGGTTATTGAACGGAACGACCATTACCTCAACTGGATTTCCTAGTGATCTATCGCCCGATTGGCAAATTCAACAAGTGGGGGATGTGAATGCCGATGGCAAAGCCGACATCATTTGGCGCAATACCACCAATGGTGTCGTCGCGGTTTGGATAATGAATGGACTAACGATCGCCTCCGTGAGCTTTCCTGGAGCGGCTCCCATCGATTGGGAAATTCAGTAAACAATCAGGAGAGAATACACCAAACGAAGAATCCTGATCGCAGAAGAATGAACGTACGACGGTGGGAATTGTGTTCTAATTTTGTGAGACAGACCAGCAGACATCTACCCGAAAGCCCCTTCATTCTTAGATGCCAATCCAGGGAGGATCTTTCCATCTTTAATGAACTTGACAAGTGGACATGGGCCGGAGTGCATCTTTAGCCAGCTATCTAAGCCTTTGAACTGACGTTTCTCTTGGGAGCCACATCTGTACAAATGCAGAATCCTGGAGGAAATGAGGTTCATTTCCCCCAGGATTCTCACCAGATTAGTCCAATCTGAGATCAAGGAATTTCCACGATATCTGGTTTCATCGGACTGAGCAGACCCAAGAGCTCAGTTTGTTCCGCTTGAGGAACCTGAAACGTATCGAGCGCAGCAACCAGGTCCTCCACCATAGCCGTAAAGTCGGCATTGCTAATGCGCATTCCCGCATGCGTCGTCTTCATATCCCTGCCCGTATAGGTGCAGGGTCCACCAGTCGCTCCACAGACTTGATCCACCAGATGTCCCTTCAGTTTCGGGATATCGGTAGTGGCAAAGCGACCGTTGATACGCTGATCGTCAGCAACATTGCCGACAAATTCATCGATGACCGCTGTGATCGCGGTCTTTCCCCCTAACCGGTCGTACAACGATGCCGTCGCCTTTCCTGCCGGCGGTTCAACCGTTGAACAGGCAACCCCACTCAGAAACAGCCCTACAGCTAACCCGAGATACACACCCTTCACACATACACGCATACCATTTTCTCCTTTCGTTGCTAACTGAGAGCCGGTTCAGGTTATTTATCGCAATCCGTCTCACTCCTGTAAATCAAGTCTTTCTCCTTAAAGACTGGCTTTCACATCACCCATCGACGCACCAAAATTCACGTGAAACACCTGCCCTTCTAACACCAGCGCGGGAACAGACTTCACCCCTGCCGTTTCCGCATCAATCACCCGATCAGGTTTTTGTGCAAAGTGCACGATTTCCAGATCGTATTGCCGACGATCAATGGCCTGAGTCACCATCGTCTCCGCAGACACACAGACCGGGCACCCTGCATGATAAAACACGGCTTTCTTCATAACCTGTCTCCTTTTGAAAGATGAAAATTAGTATTGAGTCGAAACTAAATGGAATTTAGCAGCGATATTTTCATTTGTCAAATCTGTATCGAGACGATACAATTGTCCTATGAGCGCACAAGAAGCCAATGATGTCTTAGAGCGATTGACCAACCTGCAACGGATGGAGGCACGGGCGTTTGGTCTGCGTTACGGATTACAGCCAGTGCAGATGGAAGCCCTCACATATCTCACGCAATGCAATCGCTATTCGAATACGCCGCAGGCCGTGGCTGAGTACCTGGGACTCACGAAGGGAACCGTCTCACAATCGCTCCAGGTC
>JACDDF010000344.1 GCA_013817135.1 Nitrospirales bacterium | reverse complement strand
CAAATGCGCTTGCAAGCCCTGGGTGATTTTTTTCGGATCGACAAATAGCGCAACCCGCCCGGTGGCGTAAAGAATAGCCCGGCACAATGGTAATGGAGTATGGGGCACATCCGATCCGCGAATGTTCAACAACCAGGCAATGGAATCGGGCGCGGTGATGATGGCCGCATCGATCCGGTCTTCTGAGAACCTCCGGCCAAATATCTCACGCTTAGCCTGGGAACTTTGCCCGGAAAACTCCAGGAGATGAGGCTTGATCACACCTGAGGGTTGTTGAGGCCGATCATGCCAGACGGCATCGATAGGATTCGACAAACAGGGGACGAGATGTGCACCTACTCGTTCGGTTGCTGTCCGAAACCGTTCGAGATCCTGCGGAGTATGAAGCCAGGGGTCATAGCCGATTCGATCCGTTGGTGTCGCCCGAAGTGATACCCATTCAGGTGGTGAAGTTTCTCCACTATTGTGAAGCGAAAAGCTTTTCTCATCAACCTGGTCAGCCACCTGAAGCGTATACCGCCCATCCACAAACATTGCGGCTTCATCCCGTAGGACAATCCCCGTCCCCGCCGAACCGGTAAACCCGGTCAACCAGGCAAGCCGCTCGGCGCATGAAGGCAGATATTCATTCTGATATTCATCCGTATGGGGCACCACAAAACCTGTCAATTGTTGACGGAGCAGCTCCGCTCGTAGCGCTAGAAGATGTTCATATGCCATCACAACATTCCTATTGTTCTAAAAATTCAGGTTCTACTTCTTCCCGTTAGCGAGTCCACGCGAGGATAACACATTCGCCATTGCCTGCCGATTGTAAAGGCACACGTTCCCGGAATACACCAAAACCATGCACATCCTGAATCGTCTCGGATGTGCGCCGGGTCGACTTGCCCGCGCCAGAGTAGGGAAAATTGACCTACCTCATTTTAAACAATGAAAATGGGAAGCGCACGGCAAAAAGTTACTGAATGGCTTGAAATGCGGTCTCTTCGGTGGGATACGTCGGAATCAGATCTGGAAAGTTTGCGACCTCGAGTAAGGTTTTTACCGGCTGTCGGGGTTCCACGACGCTCATGGCCATATGATTCTCATTCAAGTCCAGGTAGGCGAGCACCAACCCACCCAATGCAATGCTGTCCATGAACGTGACGCCCTGCATATTGAAAATGATATGCTTGGCGCCAGAGAACCTGGCCGCCTTCACCATCCCCTGGAAGACTTTCCTGGAATACACGGTCACTCGTCCTGAAATCATCAAGACGAGCGTTGTATCTTGCATTCGTTCGGCTACATACATCATGACACCAAAGGGTTCCTTCTTTCTTTTCGGCAATTTCCAGCGATTCTTGCTGAATGCCCCAGATTTCCTCATGATGTCGAGGATCTTGTGCATAACACAGGTAGACAGCCTCTTTATGGAAAGAGCAAAATGGCTGATCTTGCGACGCCCACTGATAGAGCACAACATATCGAAATGACCAAGAAATTGAGAAAATGCGGAACATCGCGCCTGAGCCGAAGAAAATTGATCGGAGTGGGAAATTCGGAGGCAACGTAGTATCTCCCCCAACAAGATGACCCTCGTGGCAAACCACAATAACTCTATCAATACTATCCATCAACATCTCCAACATTTGCGACAATTTCAATTGTGAAGAACAACCTATTCCACCAGCATACGGATTCCCCGCACCTGCATACCTCAACACAGCCACCCCTTCTCTCTCTGTTAAAAGAACATTTTGGCTTCACTGCCTTTCGGCCCCTACAGGAAGAGATCATTCGGGATGTCCTGGCCGGGCGGGACGTCGTAGCCCTGTTACCCACGGGAGGAGGAAAGTCCCTGTGCTTTCAGTTGCCGGCACTGGCCCGCTCGGGCTTAACCATCGTGGTCTCCCCTCTCATTGCCCTCATGAAGGATCAGGTGGATGGGCTCCGGGCCAATGGGATTGCCGCGACGTTTCTCAACTCATCGCTGACTGCACAGGAGTCTCAGGTACGGTTGCGGGGGCTGCATCAGGGTGACTACCGCCTGCTCTACATGGCACCGGAACGGCTCATGCTCCCAGGCTACATCAGCCTGATCCGGAATTTTCAGGTCAATCTGCTGGCCATTGATGAAGCCCATTGCATCAGTGAATGGGGACATGATTTCAGGCCAGAATACCGGCGACTCGTGGAACTACGAGATCAGGTCCCTGCCCTTCCAATCATCGCACTCACCGCCACCGCCACGGCGCGGGTGCAGGAAGACATCGTGACACTCCTGCGATTGCGGGATCCGGCATGCTATGTAGCCAGTTTCAACCGTCCCAATCTGACCTATCAGGTGCAGCCCAAGGACAACCCGTTTGGACAGGTCCTGGCATTTCTCAGGACACGCCCCAAGGACTGCGGAATTCTCTACTGCCAGAGCCGAAAGACCACGGAAAGTGTGGCAGAACGATTACGGGACCATGGCATCAACGCACAGCCCTATCATGCAGGCCTGAGTGCCGAGCAACGCACACAACATCAGGAATTATTCCTGCGAGATGAAATCCAGGTAATCTGCGCCACCATTGCCTTCGGCATGGGAATCAACAAGCCCAACGTGCGATTTGTCATTCACTACGATTTACCAAAAAATCTCGAAAGTTATTATCAGGAGACCGGGCGCGCCGGGCGCGATGGCCTGCCAAGCGAGTGCGTCCTGCTTTTCAGCGCCGGGGATACGGTCAAGCAGCAACGCTTCATCAATGAGAAAACCAACTTCCAGGAACAGCAGATTGCCAACAGGCAATTACAGGAAATGGTGCAATATGCGGAATGCGGCACATGTCGGCGTCGCACGCTACTCCAATATTTTGGAGAACATGTTGATACCGAACACTGTGATGGATGCGACAACTGCCTGACACCCCGGGATACCTTCGACGGCACAGATGCGGCACAAACCGTGCTCACCTGCGTTGAAGAAATACGTGGATCCGGAGGATTTAGCGTGGGACTCAATCACGTCATCGCCGTACTCACCGGAGCCAACACCGAAAAAATCCGCCGATGGGGTCATGACCGGTTAACCAGCTACGGGAAAGGGACAACCCACCGGCGACCTGAATTGGCAGCCATCAGCCGGGAACTCATCCGGCTGGGGTATCTTCAACAAACGGCAGACCCCTTCACGGTGTTGGAAGTCACCGATCAGGGCCAGCACTTCCTTCAAGAACCCCAGACGCTCATGCTCACGAAGCCTATGAGCACACCGGAACGCAAAACACCCTCCGTCGGTGACCTGGATCACGACGAGATGCTATTCACTCGCCTCCGCCAACTCCGAAAGACGCTAGCCGATGAGGCTGACGTCCCCGCTTACGTCATATTTTCCGATGTGGCACTGCGGCAGATGGCGCGAGACTGTCCCACCAATGAACAGGAATTTTTACAGATTAGTGGAGTTGGAAAGCGAAAATTAGAGGAGTTCGGGCCAAAGTTCCTCGCCGTCATTGCTGGGCACCTGGAGAATTACGCTCCCCTGACTATTCCGAAAGAGTCGAATCCCCCTCCCGCACCACCGGTCTCTTCCAGAAAAAGACCGCTTGGAGATACCGTCCATCAAACTTTGAGCTATTATCGATCCGGGCATTCAATCGAACAAATCGCCAAGCAGCGTGGCTTGGTTATCAGCACCATCTATGGGCACCTCGAACAAGCCATCCAAGCCGGTGAGCTGGTAGACCTCACCCAACTCTGGACAACTGAACAGGAGTTAGAAATGACAGGGGCCTTTGAGAAAACAGGGTTTGGCAATCTCACCGGCGTCAAAGAACTCCTCGGGGATCTCTACGATTACGGCCAACTCCGCCTCTTCCGCGCCGTTCATGGGAAGATCTGAGATGTCCCCATTTAAACAGAGGACAAATACTTCGCACCCCAGTTAGTCCTCAATGTCACCCTGAGCCAGCGGCGAAGGATCTGTGCCCAGGTTAAAGATGCCACGGCTTCGCGAGATCCTTCGTTTCCTCAGGATAATGGTATGGACTCCCCCTTTGCGGACGGCATCGAGTGTGACAAGCTGGAAGCGTCAACGACCAGCCATCAA
>JACDDF010000343.1 GCA_013817135.1 Nitrospirales bacterium | reverse complement strand
GTCAGCTCAAAGCGAACCAGGTTGTCCATGCAATCTCCAAACGCGCCCACACCCGGCAACACCACATGACTGGCCTGGTTAATCACGCGAGGGTCTCGGGTCACGACCGCTTCATGACCCACACATTCAAACCCTTTCTGCACGCTTCGAAGATTTCCCATCCCATAATCAATAATAGCAATCATGTCCTGATCGTTTCCCGCTTTCCTTACCTTTGGATGCTCCCCACCTAGAGCGATCCTTTGGTAGAGAGCACTCCCTTGATTCGTTCATCTCGCCTGACCGCTTGGTCCAAGGCTTTGGCAAAGGCTTTAAAAATCGCTTCCATGATGTGATGAGGATTTCTTCCATAAAGCACATTCACATGAAGATTCAACCCTCCCTGACTCACGAAAGCCTGGAAGAAATCTTCAAACAGCCCCAAATCAAACATCTTAATATACCTGGTGGGTAGTGCCACATTGTACACGAGGTACGGCCGGCCGCTGAGATCTACCGTCACCTGCGCCAATGTTTCATCCAATGGTACCGACGCCCACCCGAATCGGGTGATCCCTTCTTTAGTCCCAAGTGCCTGGGTTAAGACCTGCCCCATCACAATGCCAACGTCTTCAATCGTGTGATGGTCATCAATCTCGATATCGCCTTTGGCATCTACCGTCAAATCGAAGAATCCATGTTTGCCGAACAAATTCAACATGTGATCTAAAAACGGGATTGAGGTCTTAATCTGATTAATGCCGCTCCCGTCGAGGCCCCATTGCACTCGAATAGCCGTTTCTGCGGTTTTCCGTTCTTGAGAAGCCGTTCTGGGAACAGGTTGTTGATTCATGTCCATCGACTCTCCATTGATCGCCCATGTGCATCCAGGCCTTCCAGCTTAGACAGCCGCATCACTGGAGCATTGGCTTTGCGCAACGCGGCTTGCGAATAGAACACCACGTTGCTGGTTTTCATGTACTCATCGACACCCAAACACGAAAAAAATCTGGCACTACCACCAGTTGGCAACACATGATTGGGCCCTGCCACATAATCCGCCACTGCAGGAGGGGTATAGCGCCCAACAAAAATGGCACCCGCATGACTAATACGGGACACATAGTCTCCCGCCCGATCCATATTCAATGATAAATGCTCAGGCGCAATCCGATTGGCTAATTCAAACGCCTCATCGAAGGTTCGCACAACAAATACCATGGCATGGCTTTGAATGGCCTTGGACGCAATCGCCTGGCGCCCCAACTGTGCCAGTTGGCGTGTCACTTCGGTCACAACCCGTTTGGCAAGAGTCAGAGAAGTCGTCACCAGATAGACACAAGCTTCCTCATCATGCTCGGCTTCACAAAGGAGATCGGCCGCTACATGAAGGGGGTTACTGGCGGAATCGGCAATGACCAGCAATTCACTCGGACCCGCAATCATATCAATATCGACTTGGCCATAGACCAGGCGTTTGGCCGTGGCCACATACAAATTCCCAGGACCGACAATCTTATCGACGGGCTGGATCGTCGAGGTACCAAAGGCCAAGGCCCCAATGGCTTGGGCTCCACCGACCCGATAGATTTCATCCACTCCAGCGACATCCGCCGCCACCAACAAGGCGGGATGGATGATGCCGGTCGGGGTCGGCGTACACATGACGACTCGCTTCACACCAGCCACTTTCGCGGGGATGGCATTCATCAGCACCGATGATGGATACAGTGCTTTTCCGCCTGGAACATACACACCGACGGTATCTAACGGCGTGATCCGTTGGCCTAATTGAATTCCATCTTTTCGATAGACCCAGGATGCCCTTCGTTGTCGACGATGAAAGGTCCGAATACGATTCGCAGCATATTTCAACGCTTTAATATCTGAGGACGGAAGCTCGGCGTACGCACGTTCGACGTCTTTCGACGTCACACGAAGATCGTCAGGACTGATTCGGACATGATCGAATTTCCAGGTCAATCGCTGGAGCGCCCGATCGCCCTCTTGCCGAACAGCATCCAAAATTGTTCTGACGACTTTTTCAACCTTGGTGTTTTGCTGAGCTGCCCGCTGGCATACGCGATTCACCGCCTGCGAAAACCCTTGGTCCTTGTGGGAAACAATTTTCATACGTGGACCTTTTTGGAGCGAGAACGGGAAAGAACTTTCTTCACCCCAGCAATCAGTTCTGTAATCACGGCATGTTTCATTTTTAAGCTCGCCCGGTTCACAATCAATCGGGCAGATGACCAGGCGATGACTTCATCCTCCACCAGATTATTGGCTTTCAAGGTGTTTCCGGTCTCTACAAGGTCGACAATCCGATCGGCCAACCCGACCAATGGGGCCAACTCGATCGACCCGTAGAGCTTAATCAATTCCACAGGCAAACCTTGTTGGTTAAAATAGCGTTCGGTGATCGTGGGATATTTGGTTGCCACTCGAAGCTTGGAAGACATCCGTTGCACAAGCTGTGGCCCCTTCGGCCTGGCGACCACCAGCCGACAGACTCCCAAGTTCAAGTCAACCGGTTCATAGACATCCGGACTCTGCTCCAACAAGACATCTTTACCAACCACTCCTAAGTCGGCGGCGCCATATTCAACATATGTCGGCACATCGCTTGGGCGAACAATTAAGACCCGATGCCCGTGCTCCGGGTATTCCAAAATTAATCGACGGTCATCCGCTCGCACATGATATCCCGTATAGCCTGCCTGCCGGAACAATTCAAGAGTCGGATCAAGAAGCTTACCCTTGGAAAGGGCAATGGTAATCACGTCACTCATGAAACCTCGCGAACCCGCTCAATCTTCGCACCCAGAGCCTGAAATTTTTCTTCCAGCCGCTCATAGCCGCGGTCTAAATGATAGACCCGGGACACAGTCGTTTCGCCATCAGCGGCTAATCCAGCCAACACCAATCCTGCGCTGGCGCGTAAATCCGAGGCCATGACGGGTGCACCGGTGAGCAACGGCACACCTTTGACCACGGCATGTGGACCATCAATCTCAATCGACGCTCCCATCCGGTGAAGTTCCGGGACATGCAGAAACCGCCCTTCAAAAATGGTTTCAGAAATCACGCTCACTCCCTCTGCCACCGACATCAACGCCATCATTTGGGCTTGGAGATCGGTCGGGAAGCCTGGATAGGGGAGAGTCTTAATTTCCACCGCTTTGAGCGGACCCGACCGGCGGATTCGCACGCCGTCATGGCTTTCAGTTAACTCAGCACCCATTTCCTGTATTTTTTTCAGGACGCTGCCTAAGTGATCCGTCACACACCCCTTCACCATCACATCCCCACCGGTAATGGCTCCGGCCATCAAATAGGTGCCGGCTTCAACTCGATCGGGGATCACCCAATGCCCTGCCCCATGAAGTTCCTTCACCCCTTCAATCGTAATGGTGTCCGTCCCCATCCCATGAATTTTGGCGCCCCGCTTGGTTAAGAATGCACAGAGATCCGTGATTTCCGGTTCCCGCGCGACATTATGCAAACTCGTGGTCCCTTCCGCCAGACAAGCCGCCATGATCAGGTTTTCAGTGCCCGTGACAGTCGGAAAATCCAGGTCAATCCTTGTCCCTTTGAGACGACCGGCTTTCGCATGGATATATCCATGCTCAACTTGAATTTCTGCACCCATCATCTCCAATCCTTTAAGGTGAAGATTGACCGGTCTGGTGCCGATCGCACATCCGCCCGGCAAAGAAACCTTGGCTTCTCCCAGCCGAGCGAGTAAAGGCCCTAAGGCTAAAATAGAGGCTCGCATCGTTTTGACCAAATCATACGGCGCTTCAATCGATTGCACGTGAGCCGCATCAAGTCTGACCCTGTCGCCTTCCTCTTGAACCGTCACTCCCAACAAGGCCAGTAATTTTCCCATCGTCATCACATCACGAACGTGTGGAACATGGTCGATCACGCATTCCCCACCCCCTAACAACGTCGCGGCCAAAATTGGCAAGGCGGCATTCTTGGCTCCGCCGATTTCAACGGATCCCTTTAATGGCAATCCTCCCGTGATTCGAATTTGATCCATTTACAATATTCCGTGTCTATACAAGACGCTGTTGCACGCACACCACTCGTGGAA
>JACDDF010000342.1 GCA_013817135.1 Nitrospirales bacterium | reverse complement strand
GTAATCTTCATACACCATCACGGTTCATGAGACATGCAGCCTCTTTGGCAAAATATGTGAGAATCAGGTCCGCCCCTGCGCGTTTAATCGCGAGTAAACTTTCCATCATCACCGAAGCTTCATTAAGCCAGCCTAGTTGTGCCCCAGCCTTGATCATGCTGTATTCCCCACTTACTTGGTACGCCGCCACGGGAACGGCCACAAGTTCACGGACTCGTCGAAGAATATCCAAATAAAACAAGGCTGGCTTCACCATCACGATATCGGCACCCTCCTGAATGTCCAGTTCCACCTCACGCAGCGCTTCTCTCGCATTGGCTGCATCCATTTGGTAGGACCGGCGGTCCCCAAAAGATGGACTAGAAAAGGCGGCATCGCGAAACGGGGCATATAACGCGGAAGCATACTTAGCGGAATAGGCCATGATGGGCATTTCATAGAGGCCCTGTTGGTCCAATGCCTGTCGAATCGCGGCAACCCGGCCATCCATCATATCGGAAGGGGCAACCATATCCACGCCCGCCTCCGCATGACTCAGCGCCATTGCCTGAAGACACTCGAGCGTTTCATCATTCAGAATCCGGCCGTCTCGAACAATTCCGCAATGGCCATGGGAAGTATACTCATCAATGCACACATCGGTAATCACCATTAAATCGGGTAAATGATCCTTAATCGCCCGTACCGCGCGCTGAACAACCCCTTCCTTCTCATAGGCGGAAGATCCCCGCTCGTCTTTGTGTTCAGGAATCCCAAACAGGATAACGGCCGGAATCCCTAATTCCCAGACATCTTTGGCTTCCTGAACTACCCGATCCACAGACCACCGCCATTGACCTGGCATCGAGGCGATCGGTTCTTGCTTACTCTCGCCAAAGGTCACAAACAAGGGATAGATGAAATCTGCCGGATTCAGCTGCGTCTCACGGACCATTCGGCGAAGGGATTCATGTTGCCGCAAACGACGTAAACGATGAACGGGAAATCCCATACTCGTCCTTACTTTCGAGGTAGATTCGTTAAAAAGACAACTAGATCCCGCACAGAGATCATCCCCACCATAATCCCAGCCTGGGTAATTCCCAGGTGCCGAATATGTTCTTTAGCCATTAAATCATTTGCATCCAACAGGGTTCGATCTGCTTCGATACTGACAATCGGAGCGGACATAATTTTTTCGACCGTCGTCCGCATCGGGTCCGCACCCGCAGCGACCACACGTCGAACCAAATCCGTATCGGTTAAAATGCCGATAATTTCCTCTCCACTGGTCACAATCACACTCCCGATTCCATTATCCCGCATCATTTCTGCAGCGGTCTTGACCAAAATATCCCGATCAACTTTGACAATTTTATCTACTGGGACCATACAAGATTTTACAGGAACCATGACGCTACTCCTCCCATCAATCGGTTAACAAAACGTGGTGTCCAAAACTTTTTTCACCATAGAAAATTATGAAGACGATACTAATCGTGTATCCTTCGGAGCTTGCTTCGCATGTATGATCATGGCATCGACCAACGCCGGAACCGTATTCTCCAATGCCACGACATCCACCGACAACCCTTCCTCTCTAACGGTTTGAGCTGTGATCGGGCCAATCACCGCTATGGTCATATTCCGGGTTAATTCCTGCAATTCTTGCCGATTCTCAAACAATTGACAAAAGTTTCTCACAGTGGAAGAGCTGGTAAAGGTCAGATACTGAATTTCCCTATTGCGAAGTCGATCACGAAGAAGGCCAGTATCGACCGAAGCAGGGAGAGCTTGATAAGCATGAACCACATGAACCGTGGAACCCATGGCTTCCAACTGGTCAGGAAGAATCTCGCGTGCCACTTTGGCTCGAGGAATCAAAATCCGTTGACCGGAGACCCCTAACCCGCCGAGCGCCTGCAAAATTCCTTCGGCCTGAAAATCTTGAGGAACCAGATCCGATGCAATCCCCCAACGAGCAGCTTCTTCCCGAGTTCGAGGACCAATACAACACACCCGGATTCCAGCCAAACTCCGTACATCCTTATGATGAAACCAGAGACGTTTCATAAAGGATTGCACACCATTCACACTCGTGAAAATCACCCAATCGTATGTCGAAATCGCAGCAATCGCCTCATCCACAGGAGTCCAACTATCAGGAGGATGAATCTCTAACGTTGGACATTCCACCGGTTCCGCACCCTGCGCCGCCAACAAGTTTGAAAGAGCCGGTGCCTGGGCGCGAGGTCTGGTCACTAAGACCCCTTGTCCAAAAAGAGGCCGTGATTCATGCCAGTTCAGTCGCTCACGTAACCGAACGACTTCACCCACGACAATCACTGATGGCGGACTCATATCTGCCTGAGAGGCTAATCCCACAATGTCGGATAATGTCCCCACCACCGTTCGTTGACGAGCATAGGTCCCCCATCTGATCACCGCCACGGGAGTCGTCGCAGGCTTGCCTTCCTGAATGAGCCGGTCCACAATCTGGGGAAGATTTTTCATGCCCATCAAAAAAACCAGGGTCCCTTCAGCCGAAGCGAGACGCGGCCATTCCATCGCACTCGATGGTTTCGTCGGATCTTCATGGCCGGTAACAAATGCGACCGTCGAGGCGAGAGTCCGGTGTGTCACGGGAATACCCGCATAAGCCGGCACGGCCACGGCAGCCGTCACTCCAGGCACAACTTCGAATGGGATCCCTGCGTCAGCGACCACTTCAGCTTCTTCACCTCCACGGCCAAACACAAACGGATCCCCACCCTTGAGTCGCACCACACACTTGCCTTCTTGAGCCTTAGTCACCAACAAAACATGAATCTCTGCCTGATCTCGGTAGGCCCCACGCCCTTTTCGCCCGACGTAAATACACTCGGCATGAGAAGGGGCAAATTTCAACAACTCCGGATTAGCCAGGTGATCGTAAAGCACCACGTCCGCCTGCTCGAGACATTCTTTCCCCCGTAAGGTCAGCAACTTGGCATCTCCGGGCCCGGCTCCAACCAAATACACCCGACCATGATTGGCAACTGATTTGGTCATGCCATCCCATAAATTTCCTGGAGAATGGGCTTCGCCCCACCATCCAACAATTGTTCAGCCACCCTCGTGCCAATTGATTCGGCTTCCCCCGCCGGGCCCGATAACACCTGACGGATATATCGCTTCCCATCAAGGCTCGTGACCAACCCCACCAGAGTCAGGATGTCCTCTTGGATTGTCGCATAACCAGCAATTGGAACCTGACATCCGCCTTCCAAGCCGGCAAGCAGCGCGCGTTCGGCCGTGACCGCAATACGGGTTGGCCGATGTTCAAACTGGGCGACCAGATCTCGAACCCACGTATCATCTTTCCGACCTTCCAGTCCTAACGAACCTTGCCCAATTGCCGGCAAACTCACATCCACAGACAAATATTCCGTCACTTCTTGATCCCAGCCCAGGCGCTTGAGGCCGGAGGCGGCCAGAATAATGGCATCATAATGACCCTCGCGAACCTTTCGGAGCCGTGTATCAACATTCCCGCGCAACATCGCAATTTCAAGATCCGGACGAACATGTAACAACTGCGCCTGTCTTCGCAAACTACTGGTTCCGACTCGTGCACCAATCGGCAATGTCGCTAAAATATGGCCTTCATGCGCAATCAACGCATCTCTGGGATCTTCCCGCTCGGGAACACAAATAATCTCAAGTCCTTCAGGTAATTCTGAAGGCACGTCCTTCATGCTATGCACCGCTAGGTCAATATCTCGTCGGAGCAGCGCTTCTTCTATTTCTTTAACAAACAGCCCCTTTCCTCCAATTTTAGCCAACGGCACATCTTGAATTTTATCCCCACTGGTTTGGATGCGCTTCAGACTGACAGAAATATCCGGAGCAAGAGCTTTGAGCTGGCGTTGCACCCATTCGGCTTGCCATATGGCTAATTGGCTTCCTCGTGTTCCCACGATGAGCGTAGATCGTGCTCGACCATCCCTCTGATTCATACGCCATCCTTTTGCGGCAGGGGCTCCTCGCTGACGCCATCACCTGACTCATCTTCTAGGAGCTGGACCTCTTCAGAGTGAATCTCCCGTTCCCGAAGTTCAAAAAACCGCCGGGCGGCTTCAATA
>JACDDF010000341.1 GCA_013817135.1 Nitrospirales bacterium | reverse complement strand
GTCAGTTCCAGATAGAGAGGCGGGGTTTCAGGGAGGTACCCGATTTGTTTTTTGACTTCCCAGGGTGTTTCCAGGCAATCAAACCCTGCAATACGAACGGTCCCTAGGGTTGGGGGCATGAATCCTGTCAAAATACGCATGGTCGTGGTTTTTCCTGCGCCATTTGGCCCGAGAAATGCCACGATTTCCCCCTTGTTGATGGAGAAAGAGACGTCATCCAACGCGGTTGCGTTCCCGTAGCGTTTGGTCACATGTTGAACGTCAATCATACGGAGGCCCAGCGAGTTGTGTCGTGAAATGGTGAGAAAAGTGACTAAAAAAAAGCAATGGCCCGACAGGAGTTCGATCATACCTATGTGAAAAAAAATCCGTCAAGTTCAAACATGGGGGCAGTGCCGACCGAGATTGACTCTTTTGATGAAAGTTGTATGATAGATTTACTTTTGGAGATGATTGAGCCGTACGAGTGATGGAACTTCTAGCTTGCCTTGGGATATTGGAGTAACGGCCACCATTGAGGAAGTTGTTTCGGAGAAATTATGCTGTCCTTGGGTTTTTAGTTGCCCTTCTGAGTGGGTGTAGTTCCTGGCATCATGTGGCAATCGTCAGCCATGGTGCTGACTTGGGGAATGAATCTTCCGATTCTCCTCCTCCTTCGGCGGGGCCTGACTCATCCGTTTCTGTGCCAAAGCCGGAAGCCCCTCCTCCAATCGTTTCGCAACCTACAATATCAGAGAATCCTCCCCTCAAAATGGGTTCGGGCATCACTGCGCAATCTGCGGATGACTCCCTTCTCCCCTGGAAATTGGAAGATGTGTTTTTTGACTATGACCAATATTCCATAGAGAGGGAGACTGTTCCTACCCTGATGCAGAACGCCCAGGTACTCTTGAAACGATACCCTACTCGTGAAGTATTGATTGAAGGGCATTGTGATGAACGGGGAACTGAGGAATACAACCTTGTTCTGGGTGAGCGACGCGCGATGGCGGTGAAGAATTACCTGGTGGATTTAGGGGTGACCGCTTCCTCTATCCGAGTCCTCAGTTTAGGAAAACATGAACCATTTTGTCTTCAGTCCACCCTTCGGTGTTTTCAACAGAATCGCCGAGCGCACTTTGTGTTGAAGTAACACGGAGATCTTCACCTCAATGCGTTGCCTCTTTAGTCGGAGTAGGTCTTCAGAGCTCATGGGGATCGGGTCCATCTTGGCTGTCCCTCCTTTTAGGCTATTGAAGGGGACCAAATCGCGGGATATCTTGGGAGAAAAATTGCAAGTATCTCAACGATATTTTAGCTCTTTTCCTCAAAATGAGGAGGACGTCTATGCGGTTTTGGTCTCTAATAATCTGGTTCCTACTATTGTTTCCCCCGTCGGCTCTCCCGGAGGTTTGGGATTTTTCCTGTACCGAAGCTGTCTCGCTTTTGAGGGCAGCGCAGGACCGGGTCGTCCGTAAGCATGACCAATTGCAGGAAGCTAAATTTAGTCTCCGGCATACTCCAAAAGAATTTGATGGGTGCAGGCGGAGTCGCCGTGGATTTCAAGGGGGAGAGATTTATTGTGTGACTCATCAATCCCCGCAAGGGAATCTTTTGAGAGATATCCTTGTTGCTCAACGAAGCCTTGATGCCTCACTCCAGGAATTCAAAAAATACCAGAAAGGTCTGGTCCTTTCCTGCTCAGTGCCTTCTCCCTAAGCTGGTATTCTTTTCCCCCACTCGTATTCCATCCCATCCAACAGGTACGGTCTCGGAGGGTGTTGCTCCTTCGATCCTGCTTACAGGAGTTGGCTTCAGTTGAAGTCATCAGCATGCAATGCTTGTTTTTTATCCCCTCACGAACGTGGGCAACTTTAATCATTGGTTCTGGCCCCAAGCAGAGATCTTGTCGGTTTTGGTATTCATGCTTGATGCGTTTGATGCTATCTCTGAGCCATCCGTCGTTTTTTCATTAAAGAAGTAATACTTAGGTGAAACGATGTAACTATGGATCTGTGCCACTGAATGAATAAGCGCTGCTTTCCCTTTCATCGATAGGAGGAAGAGACCTTTGATGCTCAGTCTTAAAAGGATTTTGGCCTCGTTTTTTTCTCCTCTCTCTCTTTCCATCGAGATGATTGCTTGTGGGCTCCTCCTGTTGTGTTTTTCCCGGAAGCAAAATGCTGGGAAAATTCTGATTACCCTGGGGTTCATTCTACTTGTCGTCAGCGGTTACGAAGGGGTCTCGGGGCAAATCATCCATACGCTGGAATCACAATATCCTCCCATTAATCTTTCTCAGGTTATGTCTCCTGGGGGTGTCGCCAACCCACAAGGTTCCGTGAAATGGATTGTTGTCCTGGCCAGTGGCATTGCCGGAGATGCGACGTTGCCTTATCAACTTCAAGTGTCTCATCATTCCCGTGTTCGACTAATGGAGGGCATTCGGCTTCATCGCCTGCTGCCCGGCAGCAAAATTATCTTGACAGGGGGGACCGGGTTTGATGGGTCCCCTGAAGCGACCACAATGAGTAGAGTTGCCGAGGAATTGGGCGTCAGTCGGGCAGATATGGTTCTAGAGGTTGAATCCCGTGATACTAAGGATCATCCTCACTATGTTCGGGAAATCGTCGATGATGAGCCTTTTATCCTGGTGACGAGTGCCTTCCATATGCCACGAGCCGTCAGGTTATTTGAGAAACAGGGTCTAATTCCAATTCCGGCACCAACCGGACAATGGGTTCCTCCCATGCAGTTTTGGTCTTTCGTGAACTTTTTCCCCAGTTCCACAGGCGTGCGCCTTGCCGAATTGGCCTATCATGAATATTTGGGGTTATTGTGGGCCCGGTTTCAAGGCCAGATTTAATGAGTAGTGATGAGGCCCGCTGAATTTTGACCTTCTAACGCGGATTGAAAATCAGTTGAGAAGGTTGATTCCCCACCCTGAGCGGGGGTGAGTTTACAGCAGGCCTTATTTCTCAGCTTGAACTGTCCGATAGAGTTGGAAAAGAATGTAATTGGATAGGTTTCTTTACGATGATACCTGAAAATTTTTGGAGATCAGCAAACGTATGATTGGGCAAAAATGTGGGGAAGGAGCCCTCATCGTGTGTCTAAGTGTTTTTTTTATGGGAGGGTGTAGTATTTGGGAATCGTATTCCCATCCGGACTATGGTCCTACTCGTGCTGATCGTATTTGCCATCCCTATGGAGACTGCGTGCAAGGGGTATGGGTTGCCACCGAAAGAGCAGAGACGGATCCGGCTGAAGCCCATTCACACTGCGTTGCACAGGTTAATGCAGAACAGGGGAATGATTGGAAGAAAGATTCGGTCACTCAGGGATTGGAAATAGGTGAGTGTATGAAACAACGTGGATTTTTGCTCAAGCAGTGATAAAAGGAGGAAATTTTTTTAAGTCATGTTAAGCAAATGATCTCCTACTTCTCATCCACACACAACTCTCTTGACCCTTTCATGTTGCATGTGGCTGAAGAAAGTTATCATTTACCATATGCAAGGTTATCCCTCCTGGCCATTCGAATCGGTCGCGGTTACACAAATTGTGGCATGAAGGGTTTCCTCTGGTTTAAGGCTGAAAAGAACTTTTTCTCGAATGGTCCCCCCCCCTCCTGGATTGGTCGCCCTGATCTCTTTATATTTGATTAATCCTTTTCCTATATCTTGGTAAATGGTAGTCTTGGCAAGATTTGCTAATGTCTCTCCGTTGGCTTTTGTTGTGGGTTCCATGTATGAAATGTTGACAACAGGGTTTGATCCCGTGACCGTAATTTTGGCAGAGGTGAGACAGTTCAAGACAGCTTTAATTTCAGAAGGAGAAATCTGCGGAGATAGGGGTTGAGACTCTTCTGGGGAAATGAATGAATTGATTGGGTTTGAAGGTATCTCGGCGTGAGGTGCTTCTTCGGTGGGGGATGGGAGTTCGGAGGGAAGGCAAGAGGGGCGTAGCCAACAGAAAACGGTGTCCAGTCTTTCCTGAGATTGGGGAGATGAACAGGCAAAAAGACTGGAACAAAGAGCTAGGATCATGAGGGATCGGATTTTAGTTTTCACCGGTGATCTTTCTCTTTAGGCGCTTTTGCAAACCTGGGTTGCGAGAATAATACTATCA
>JACDDF010000340.1 GCA_013817135.1 Nitrospirales bacterium | reverse complement strand
GCCCATGGGTGAGGCAGACGCCAATCAAGGTCAATTCACGTTGGGAGATGTTCGCAAGCATCTGCTTGGCATTGTATCCTGTATCAATCATGAGGGCCTGGTTGGTGGCGGGATCAGTTAAAAGATAGCCTTTGACCTCATACCCGCCAATGTCGCCTTTGATGGTCTGAACAAGATCGTGTTCAGTCGTCCACTCCGGTTGAGGCTGAGGTAACCATCCGTCCAAAGTCAGGTTAACCAGGGGTCCAACACGTAGGTGCAAGGCCTGGCTAATTCCCTGAATTTCGCTTTTGGTCGGAGGTCTGTGGCCTTTCTCAAGGTGTTCCACGTCGGCCTGCTCCATTTTCGCCAATTCCGCCAGGGTCTCAAGCCCCAGCCCTTGTCCAAAGCGAGCCTTTTTAATAATATCGCAAAATTCGTCTTCTAAGCTCATTTAGGTGCTCACAATGAAATGGCTCATAAAAAGGCGGACGCACACTCTCTTGGCTATCTCCTCATCTAAGCAAAAAAGGGGGGTCTGAGGAAAGGGGTAATATATTATTTCGGCGAAGAAGTAAATGTGGGAAGGTGGTTCATTCTGAATCAGACGAATCTCACACAATAGGCGAATGTGGAAAGCCTGACCTGGGTTCAGCAGTACTCGGTATGTATAGGAATCTCCTAAATTAAAATAATTCAATCCTTCATTTTCCAGGAATTCGTGGTTTTTTGTTCATGACCTATTCTCCGTATGGATGAAACAAATTGGCATGCTACACACTGGTAAGGGTATTCATAAAGAAAAAATCGAAGAATGCAAATTTTGAAGTTTTATGCAAAAATGGTTCGAGGCGATTTACCTGGAATACGTCATATTAGGGTAGCTGGGCTTGGTCGGTTATTATGGATGAACGGTTTTTTGAATGTTGTTGAATGGAGGGCTTCTAGGTAAGTGAAGTGGCCTAATCGCTAGTTCGAAGCTAATAAGAATGGCAACAGGATCAGATATCTGTGACGTGGTGGTGATAGGTGGGGGACCTGCCGGTTCTACTATTGCGGCACTTTTGGCCGAAAAAGGGAGGCAGGTAGAAGTTTGGGAAAAAGACCCACACCCCAAATTTCACATTGGGGAATCTCTCTTACCTCATACGCTGCCCATCCTAAGGCAATTAGGAGTTCTTCAAGAGGTGGAAAACATCGGAATGCGAAAATACGGAGCTGAACTGTTGTCCCCAAATCATCGAGATAGCGTAATCTTGTATTTTGGAGAGGCGTTGGATAAATCCCACCCATATGCCTTCCAGGTTCGGCGATCGGACTTTGATGAAATTTTGTTTAGAAACTGTCAGGAAAATGGGGCGATCGTTCGCGAAGGGCTTGAGGTCAAAGCCGTGCAATTTTCCGAAATGGGACCTGTCACCCTCAGGGCCATAGATTCCTCTGGCCGAACCTTCATCAAGCACACCCGGTTTGTAGTAGATGCATCGGGCCGCCAGGCCTTCCTTGGTACACAACTGGCCCGAAAACGCCGAAATCCTCAGCATAACAGTGCGGCCATCTTTAGCCATTTCGAAGGGGTCTTTCGCCATCCTGGTAAAGATGCGGGCAATATTACAATCTGTTGGTCTGACCAGGGATGGTTTTGGATTATTCCTTTTCAAGATGGGACCACCAGTGTGGGCGCCGTGTGTTGGCCTTCGTATTTGAAAAGTCGCAAGGGCACCCTGGAGAGTTTTTTTTGGGAAACGGTTAGGAAATGTCCTCCAATGGCAGATCGGATGAGAGAGGCCAAGGCGGTAAGACCAGTGGTCGCCACCGGGAATTATTCTTATCACTGTTCAGTTATGTCGGGTCCCCAATTTATTTTGATCGGGGATGCGTTCGCATTTGTCGACCCGGTATTTTCGAGTGGCGTCCATTTGGCCTTGAATAGCGCCATCAGGGGAGCGGAAGTTGTAGAAGCGGCGTTGCAGGAAAGCTCGGGTCTGGCGGAAACTCGAAAGGAATTTGAACGGTCCGTCAGACAGGGAATTCGAATGTATTCTTGGTTTATATACCGGTTTACGCAACCGGCGTTTAGAACTCTTTTTATGGCTCCCAAAAATTTTTTTCGGATGAAAGAAGCCGTGTTATCTATTTTAGCCGGGGATGTTTTTGGTAAATCTCCAACCACCCTTCCCATTTTTTTATTCAAATGTCTATATTACATCATGGCTGCTATCCATCCCAGGATCAATCTTAGGCAGTACTGGTTACGGCAAGGAGATGCTCATGATACACAGACGTGGACAGATACCCTGAGCCGTGGTAAAAGCCAATAAAACCCATTTTTTCTTTGGTGTGGAACATTGGCTGCTCATCCCTTTGACCTTAGCGCACTCCTGGTTGACCCTCATCAGGCTCTCGCGCACGATCCCAGGCCCCATACTGGTATTTCTCCCATTCGTGATGCATTAAAAATCGTTTATGTGCCGTCGACGATCATAGGTCAATTTCTTAATGATGCTCCCGGTCATGTGCTGGGCATGATGAGATATGGCACGCAAGCTTCTGTTCGTAGCACTTCCTCCGATCTTTCCATTCATGTGGCAATGCCGCAAATAGGGGAGATGGAATTGGTGGAGGTGTGGTTGAGCAGGACTCCCGTGTCTTTGGACCAAACCCGCCCTTTGAGCACCGCAGGTAACGGTGAATTTTTACTAGGGTGCTGGGAATGTGGAGAATCTCCAGAGGTGGAGCTGGACCATCTCGTTTGCGCAGCCTATGAACATATTCTGGCATTTTGTGAAACGGCAGGTTACCAGAATCTGTTTCGAATGTGGAATTATTTTCCGGCTATTAATACTGAGCAAGATGGACTAGAGCGATACAAAAGATTTTGCGTGGGTCGACATAAGGCTTTTGCAGCTAGATTTTCGGACTTACAGTCTGTCCTGCCGGCAGCCAGCGCTGTGGGAACGCAAGGCGGTCCTGTTCAGATTGTTTTCTTGGCCGGGAAACAACCCGGTACTCATATTGAAAACCCACGACAAGTGAGTGCGTATCATTATCCTTCGGTGTATGGACCTCAGAGTCCTTCGTTTGCCCGAGCGACAATGGTTGGATCCTCAAAAGCCAAGAGGTTATTATACGTGGCTGGAACCGCCAGTATCGTCGGACATGCCACTCAACACGTCGGAGATCCTGCTAAACAAACCAGCGAGATCCTGTCGAATATTGAAAAATTGTTGCAACAAAGTACCTGGGATACCACCGAGAATTTCCACAATAGGGCATCCCCGGATTTATTAAAAGTGTATATGAGGCTAAAGGCGGATTTGAAGCAGGTTCAACGGGTGATTTCCGCTGGAGGGCTTGAACGCATTCCTGCCTTGTTTTTAATTGGTGACCTTTGCAGAAAAGATTTATTGGTGGAAATCGAAGGAATCTGGGGTTCGGAAGAGGGTTCAGGTTAACATTCTGAAAACCTCGTTTTTGATAATTTACAATGTTAGTGGGAGAGCGGTCCTACCAATATCATTTATCATTGGTGGTTGAGGCCATATACCGTCCGGGTAAGATCTTCCGGGATTTGATAAACCGTTAAGAATATTGGGTCTTCGTGAAAGTGAGTGGGTAAATAAGAGGGGTTCAGTATCATGCTAGCCTTTGTTGAGAAGGGAAAGCGCGGTTTATTCCTCACGAGAAATTTGGCAGAATGGGCGGATGGGAACAAGCCGGCGATTGCTGGACGGCTACCAGTTCCCCGGGTGGCGTCCGAAGGCCAAACTCAAGGGGGTGTTTGGCGATCCGAAGGCCGGATTATCCGGGTGGAACGGCGTCAAAAAAAACCGTATGTGGGTGGTGCGGGACTGTGCACCGGAGTTATTCCGACAGCAAGACCCGTCTTGTCCGGGACCTCTCCTGCGGGGATGCGCGGATTTACCTGGACGTGGGGGGGCAGCGCGTCTCCTGTCGGCGGGGCGGCAAGGTGAAGCGGGAGCGCCTAGACTGGCTGGCCGACAACCCTTTCTACCCGAAGCGGTTTGCCTTGTTCGTGGGACGGCGGTGCCGCTCCATGAGTATCAAGGATGTGGCCAAAGAAGTGCACCTGGATTGGCATACCGTGAAGGGATTGGAGAAGCAGTATATGGCGGA
>JACDDF010000339.1 GCA_013817135.1 Nitrospirales bacterium | reverse complement strand
TCACGGGGATGCCGCCGATTTTCCGGAATGCAATGACCAGATAAACACCCAGCAAAATGAGCAGGGAAATATTCATGCGGAAGGTGTCGTCAAAACAGGTTGATCCAACACGCAGTGAGAAAAGAGAAAAATATGATAGGCCATCAGGAAAGGTTCAAAACGAATTATATACGGAAGTGAGGTCTCTGAGAATTCCCGATTGTTCTCAAGAATTATTCAGAGAATGGAAATTTGTGAAAAGGAAACGTCGTTGGAAAGCTTGGTGGAATACCACGCATAGCTCCCCTCTCTGCCTCGTCGCTGAGAATGCGGACACACCAAACACCTGGACGGTTGGCCACGAATCTTTTGTCCACGACTCTCCCGTGTACTACCGAGTATCGAGAAATCTTATGATATCCTTTTGGATATCCGGGATAGTGATCAATTCGGTATGTCCCACCTGATAATCCCGTATAGTAGTTTGAAAGGTCTGACGATATGCTGCAGGAAGCCATGCGGATGACACCGTAACCGTTCCATCTCCATCGGCATGGACGGTGGGCAACTTCCCTGCATGCTCTATCCCTGCCAAATCGGAATCATCAAACAACAAGGAATCAATGTCTTCATCACCTTGATTCCCCGTCCAAACCCCCTTTGCCAGGGTCGATGTGCCATTCGCATACAGGTAAAGTAGAGAGGGTTGATATGGGCTTGGTGTGGAGGGAGCCGCCTGAAGGAGTTCCAAAAATTGTTGCGATCGATGAAGCCAAAATGACGTATAGGCAGCACGCAGCTCAACGATGTGGTTGGGAAAGCCTTTCTTATTCCTGAGCAGTCCCCATTCGGATCGTTGCCATTGCCCGGCATTTCGGATCACCCCATGTAAGGGCTTCCCTTCCAGTGTGATGAGGTCATCTGAATCGGCAACCGGTAAGGTATAGTAACTAGCTGGAAAGGACGCATAAGCCTCGTAGCTGAGTAGTGAAGAGTTCCACCCGACGGTCGCCCCATAGTTCATGTTTCGAAACGAGTTCATGGCTCCAAGGAATGGCACGCCAACCAACACCACGCGTTGGAACTCCTCCGCTCCCTTCCAGGTCTCCGCGGCAGTGTCGATATCCTGAGTGCCATACCGTAAATAGTAGCTGACAATCAGGCCACCCATGCTATGCGCGACAAGAGAGATATCTTTCTTTCCCTCGGCCCGGAGTCGGCGAATGAGGGCGTCCAAACTGTAAACAGCCTCCATCAGATCCCCCCGCCAATCATACGTAAAGGGAATCACTTCCCCGCCCATATGGTTGGAGACTCGCAGTCGATCAAGCAATGAGCCATAGACGTCAATGGAGTAGACAAGCGGCACGACTCGAACCTCATCAAGAATGCCATCGGGTTGCAAATCGATTGTCCCCTCAAATCCCAAGCCGGGCACCGGAATGGTCAATGCCTGGCTTCCGAACAGGGCTTCACTGAGAGAAATAAAAATCAGACGCTTATCCGCCTCGCGAATCAAACGCGTGCCGTAATAGCCGGGTACGACGATAACCACCGAATCGCCTTGCCTAACATGATCCGCCTCCGCCACATGCTCCCGGCTGCAGGCAGAGAGCGACATGATCAGCAGCATAGCCAGCACTTTCAGGAGATAGTGGAATTTTCGAATTGTCATTGTGGTATGACGAAATCTTTTTCGGGATGGTGACGCATCAGAATTCCTTATAATTTTTTTGACAATCATAATTCTAGTGCCTGCAGATTAATATATTTGCCCATATTTTTGCGACCATCAGACAACCCCGTAGCCCTTAGTTTCGGCATATGGTTGTTCTTGACCACGACATCCGGAATTACCCGTGTGGCCAACATCACGGCCTCCGCACCGTCGCTTGACTCCACTATACGAGGATGTGTTGAGGGTTGCCTGAAGTTTAAATAATTTAACCAACGGATACGATTCGATGCCTCCCGCATCAGGACAAACTCCAATACTCCCTTCTCAGTATGGACAGATCTAATGGATGAGCCGGTCTAAGTCTCCTCGCCGCCCTAAAGACAGTTGGTACATTCATCCATTTTGGGATCTCCATGACGGCTACAATAATGGCGGGAGCATTGTGCGCAGGTCATAAAACTCATTCCGATAAAATCGGCGCGTTAAAACAGGGCCTTCAGGAATACAAATGGGAGACGAAATTACTTTGTGGGTGAATGAATGGAACATGGTCATCGATCATCACATGAAGGGACATGTCCAGGCGCACCGGCTGATCTCCGGGAAGTTGGTCTACGTCGGTAGGGCCAAGAAAGAGATCAAGCTCTGGACACCAGTGGGCGAAAAGGTGTGTCCGCTCGAACGTCTGAATTTGAAAACGAAGCCCATCAAGGAAGGATCGACAATCACCGTGGAACTGAATGAGAACGGGACGGTGATCAACCTTGGGAAGTCTTGAGGCTCAAAACCTCTTGATCGTTTCGGGGTACGCTGTCCTGCGTCGTCCCGAAATGATGTCGTGACTCCTCGGTGAACTGCGCCGACGAATGATTCCAAATAATACTCCAGTCACACCGACTTACTGCAACCGTAGAGTGGGACATTGCGGCAAAAGTTCAGATAGTGTTTCCCGTTTCATGAATAATGTTGGTTAGGGCGTTCTCCGGTTCGGCAGATGGCCGGAGCGCACCTGGCAGGCCAGCACGTTGCATATTACGCGAGTGGAAAATAAACTGATGATCTCGGCTGCGTCGTAGGGAGGCGCACACTCCACAGTTTCCATCCCGGCGATAGGCCTACTGTCTGCGATAATCTGAAGAAATTTCAGTACTTCGCAGAGCAGGAATCCGCACGGTTCCGGCCAGCCGGTGCACGGCACGAAGGCGGCGTCCAAACAATCCCCATCGAAGCCCAGCAAAACCCCTGGATCGGCATCTGAGCCTTCATCGGTACTGCCGTCGAATTTAGGTCCGGAGAAAAGACCGGCAGGTAACGGCCTGCGCACGGATACCTGCCGGGTCTCTTATTGTCCTGATACTGATTGGTAAACGGTCGTTCCGTCGATTCCTTGGGCTGTACCTGAAATTGTTCCGCAGTGAGAATGGCCTTCCATTCTTCATCGGTTTTCGTCACTGTAAACATGGCACCCTCCTGCGTGGTAGTCGGTATCAAATTTCTCACATCACGTGCCGACCGCCATTATTTCCTCTCATTCTTTGTCTCGAGCCCCCGCAAAAACACGACCATATCTTCGCGATCGGACACCTTGCGGAAGTAGAATGGGTGAGGCGCCGTCGCGCCACGTTTCGGATCAAGCAGGTCGTCCAAACTATGCACCGACGCGTCATGCAGGAAAAGGGTTGTGCGATCCAGATCGAGCAACAACGGGAGCGCGTTTCCTCGTTTCGATCCGTAATGGCTCGCGTCGATCACGATCATTTTGTCGTCGAACGTTCCAGGCGAATTTTGAATCGGGCTGAGGGGCTCCGCCCGGTCAGCGAGCACGGTCGGATTGTACCCCGGCCACAGCGTCTTGAGATCAACTAGAGACGGCGGCACTCTTTTGTTTTGATCGACGTTGTGACAGGTGGTGCAGTTGGCCCGGAAGAGTTCCTGTCCTCTGGCAGCCACGTCCGCGTTCACTTTGGCGCCACGTGGCGCCGGCACACTGTCAAGATAGGCGTTCATATCCAGGAGCTTCTTGTTATCAACTCTCAGCCCGACGAGACTTTCCGGTTTTCCGACCTGACCCGTCTTTGTGGCTTTCACAAACGGATAGGCTGTGACGCCCGTCTCCTTCAGAATGGTTTCATAATCCTTTGTGAGTTGCGCTCCTGCCGCTCCGCCAATCTTGGCCATGAACTGCTTGCCTTCAGGCGTCACGAGTGTGGTCTGATCCAGATTCATCGTATAGGACGCGTTGCTGATGTCGTCGAGTCGCCGATGCTCGCCGGCGGTGGCCCACGGCGCTGCAAGGTCCGTCCGGAAGAGGGGCATGTTTTTCACCGGATTGCCGTTTCCGTCGGATGTGTCATCAAAGGTGCCGACGGGATAGGATTCGCGATTATTCAGGTAGGCATCCACGTCCTCTTCCGTGGAGGCTGGTGTAAGCCCTTTCGGTGCCCGTCCGATAGTCTTGCCGCCCAAGGTGACCTGTAGGTTGGGGTAATAG
>JACDDF010000338.1 GCA_013817135.1 Nitrospirales bacterium | reverse complement strand
TTGGGGGCGATGGCGGCTTCGGAGGTGTTGGCACCGGCTGCCGCACGGGCGTAGTCGGCAACCGGATATACGCCGACGCTTGTAGATTCACGATGGATCGGGAGTAAGCCGGGCGGGCGACCACTGGAGTCATCACCGCTGATTTTAACAGGACGTTCCCTCTGGTTGCCTGAGTCGGCACCCTGATGGCCGTTGATTTAAACGAGGCCATTGCTTGGGGCCGCATTTTCATCATCAAGGGTTGTACAGATTGGGCTTTCATTTGTTGTGGTTGTATGAGTGGCCTTTTCATCAATTGCGGTTGCACCGCTTGCAAGACGGCAGGGTTTATCTTTTTTATCGAATTTTGATCTTTCACTGCATAGTTAAAACGCAAATCTACAGGGATTTTTGGGTTGGGAGAGGTTGGTTGGGCTTGTTTTTCTTCGACGACCACCTTCCGGGCAAAGACGATAGCCGTGACATAGGCCGGACAGTCTCCAGAAGGCGGGCTGCCACCGTCAGAAAAAACCTTGGTTGAATCTGACAATCGCCAGAACCGTGACCGGAATATTTCAGAATCAAACCAGGACCGCTTAATAGCCGCAGAACTGAATTCCAAGGTCACGGATTTCATCGAGGACACCGTTCCATCAGCCAAGAATCGTTTACGAAGATCTTCTGGCGCTTCCTGCACTAAGCTTTTGATTTCCGCTTCGCTCAGAGAAAAAGGGTTCCACGAACCTTCCTCCAACGCATTCGAAGGGGTAAAGCTACTTGGGAAAACAGTAAAATTATCCTGAGCAGTGGTCTCACTGTCGAGATCCTGATTAAAACATCCTTTCCACTCATCCCAGGTCATTGTGGGTGATTTGGCTCCAAGATTCTGGTACTGACTCCTGGCAATATTGACCTCATTTTTGTATCCCTCCAGGATCCATTGATTATCCAGATTCTTGAGTTTTGCCCTAAACGCAGGCTCATCGACCTCCCGCCATTGTTTTTTCTCAGATTCGTCCTCTGCGGCCTCACCTGTACTTCTGGCCTCCATAAATTCCTGCTCAGCCATAATGTAGGCATCTTTATACTGGTTATAGACCCTGACCTTCGGACTATCCTGTAGAAGACCCCCCTCACCAGGGACTTTCAAAAAGACCAACGCCTCCTGAAATGCCACTTCTTCTTCCGGTGTACGAGTCGAAGATGCCAGCGTGCCTTCTCTCAGCACATATTCCAACTCATTCCACAAAAAGCGTGCATCGGTTGGTAACCAGGCCTCATCATCCGGAATCAGATTGACGAGAGTTGAAAAAGCGGCCAGATTTGCCTTGCTTTGGAGAAGTTCACTCCCGGTTTCCTGAGAGAAGAAATCCAGATCCTCTTTTGTATAGGCCAAGGGTGTCACAGGAAAACTCAAAAACGTTCCTTCCTTTTCAAAGACCTTTTTGGCTTTGGACATCAAGGCCAACTGCACAACGGAGTCGATAGCCATTTTTTACCTCATCAAATAGTTATGTTGGTGGAATAGCCCTGATTCCCATGGTAGCCCCACCCCATGTTCAAATTTGAGGCGGGGCTACCTCGAGAGTTAAATCCAATCAGTGATTTCGCTCAACGGATCAGGGCTCTTTGGTAACACATGGCATTTGAATCCAATAATTTGATGACCCGGCACTCGCATTTCTTGTTTTTCCGAATCGTAGTGGAACTTTGAGGAACGTTCTCCACTGGCGGAACTACGGCCATGCGACCCACCGAAATGAAATGGACCAAAATGCACGGCGCCACCACCACTTGCCGAGGACCGTTCCCAACTTTGTGCCGCCTCTGAAAAGCCACTGCTATTCCGGGAGCCAATCACGAGATCCTTGATGAAAATTATTGCGGTGGGGTAAGCCGGGCAGAGTCCTGTGGCAGGTTTGCCGCCATCGCTGACTATTTGCTTTGATGATTCGGGATTAGTTTGGTCAAAACGCCATAACTTACTGTTGATAAAACTTGTTTTGAACCAAGGCCTCACAATTTGGCATTGGGTAATCGAAAAATTCATATAAAATTGGTTGCTGTCAAAGGTGACCTTGGATTCAGATTGTCCACTGGCATGGCTGGCAGACCCGCCACCGCCGAAAATACCTAACCATCCGCCTCCGGCACTTGTTTTAGACCGTTTCATTTGGTAGCTGGAATTGGAAGAATTATTATAATCCGAAGATTGAAAACTGAAGTTTGTCCATCCTGCCGCCTTCATGGGGTTGCTGGGCACTAGCGAGGTATAGAAAAAATCGCTGCCAGAGGACATTCCGGTGATTCTGGCCTTCTCCAGATCATCTTGATATTGGGCTTTCAGCAGTGCCATGTCCCGCCTCATGACCTGGTCAATAAACGCGTTAATTCCTTCATAATCATTTTTGTATCCATTACTGACCCAATCTCCCATGGCCGCCTTGACCCTATTGCGCAAAATGTTGGCGTTCATCCCCCAATAATGGACCGCTTTGACATTGTCGGCCGTCAAGGCATCGATGCGGGCACCGTTATAGGCCAATGCCGCCGCCTCATACTCCGTCAACTTCTGGTTATACAAGTTCACTAAGGCACTGGGTTCTGAGACCTCGACCTCTTCATCAGTCACCAGATTCTTTTTTACCCTTGTCGTCGAGAGCAGCCCTCTGAACTTTTCAATTTTCTCTTTTGTTTTTTCATCCAATTTGCTTTCCATGATTTGACTCATGCGTAAAATGTATTCGAAACGCTCGGAAAGTGATCCCTCATTGTTCATGATGCTCATGGCGGCGAATTGATTATTCGTTGTGGCAGCCAGGTCGGGGACGAAATCAACGAGGCGCGCAAAACTTTCTGCATTCATATACTGTTTACTGGCATCTTGTGCACGCAATCCTTCCAATAACACGGGTGTTAACTCCGGTTGTTTCGATCCACCTTCTCCTCCCTCCCCGTCGAGCACCATGTCCTTCAGCGCTGTCTTTTTGACCACACCCGTTAACCCTTGCGTTAAAAAATCGAAATCGTCCGGTTCAACAGCCATTCCGGGTGTACACCAACTAAAAAAATTGTCTTCCGACTTAGGGACAGTGTCATCCCCATTGGTCAGCACATTGTAGATTTTCCCCATAATTGAGTTAAGCATGACGCTCGGTTCAACCTGTGACATGACGACTCCTCCTTACAGTAAGACGTACCATTTGCGGGGTACGTGGAAATTAAAAATAGGCCTCTTAGATTTAGTGACATCAGCAAGACCTATTCCCAACTTACATTTGGTACATTGACGAGAGTCGAGCAGACGTATCCCCTTTGTTTTTTAAATATTTTCAACCTCATCTCCAGAACTCTCCTGACACACACGTTCCATTAAAAACGTTCATGGTGTATCTGATTGTTAAACCTTTTTATCTTTTTAGATAACCGGATTCTCCCTTCTGCCTTGTTGAAATTTCTGATTGGAGCCAAGATTTACAATCTGATCTCCACGTGTTCTCCTGTCACTCACCACGTCAAACGGATGATTTATGAAATGGTCTAAAAGAAATGATTGAGAGAATTCTGATGTCGGGGTAATCTGAAAACAGGGGGGAAATCCTGGATATTCACTTCCAATGCGAAATGAGCGCGCAAGTCAATTAAGCTTTCCGATTTCGAATAGTCCCAAGGATTGCTCTGTCTCTAGCCTAGGAAGGGAAAAAAACGATCCGTTCAGGAAAAATCTATGTTCAGGCGAAACTCGTTGTAGAGCCGCTAAAGGCCTTTTCAGCACCACCCCCTCTTGATGAGCGGGGAAGCAAAATCCTACCCTGCATTGATTCCGTATGTCGGTAGGGGGAACCAAAACAACGATTGATACCGGATTAAACCTGTCGGGCATGAGCCCGCTGAGGATTGATTCCCAAATGGAGTATGTCGGAAAGAACAAATGTGCAGGTGGAATACTGCGAAAAATCCGGGTGAGCCCAAAGGGGCTTTTGGCCATTTTGATTCATTCCCGCTCTGGACTAATCAAAAATGGGTGAGGGGAGGATTGAAAAACTTCCATAAATTGGTGTAATCCCAAAATGATAATGTCCGCTTTGGCCAAAGTAGAAATGTCCTCATCGCTGCTAGACTGCCGGCTTTCACAAGGAGGGCCGGATGGTCGGAGAGGACAGGGTCATCATG
>JACDDF010000337.1 GCA_013817135.1 Nitrospirales bacterium | reverse complement strand
ACAAACTGAGAGAGGCAGGTATACGGGCAGACACAGATTATAAAAGTGTCAATCTAAAATCCCTTCTTCGATCCGCGGATAAGCTTGGAGCCAGTTATGCCATTATTCTGGGAGACGATGAAGCCCATTCCGAAACCGCCATCCTCAGAAATATGACGACCAAAGCTCAGGAATCCGTGAAGCTAAAAGAAATTTCTCAAAAAATTCAATCATTAAACTCATAAATGGCGGGATAAGATATCTTGGGTTTTTTCTTGACATTTTTTTTACCTGATGTTAGGGTTTTTTTCTTATTTTTCAATAAGAAACGATATTTTTTTATTCAAAAAATATCCTCCACATATTTCATTAACAAATCCAGTATTTTACGTATTAATCCAAGGTATAAATAAGGGATGCCAAAAAATCTGGTTATCCTTATTCAGGAAGACCCCACCCGCACCCACCGGGCCTCCGAAGCTATGCGAATTGCGTTAGGACTATCGACCGGTCCCAATCCGATAAAGATTATTCTCTTAGAAAATGCCAGGCAGTTAATTTCTGATGAAGCCTATGATCTTCCTGATGGGGAAATTCTTGAAAAATATCTCCCTTCTATCAAAAATTTAGAATTGCCAATTGTGGTGCCTATAGGGAGCGGGAAAACCTTCTCACTCGATCAGGAATTTACCATTCAAGAATCGACCCCATCTCAAATTGCTTTACTCGTTTCTCAAGCAGATCGAGTCCTAACCTTTTAACGGTATCGCTCATGAAAAACATTCTATATATCTGTACGAAAAACCAGTATGACTGGAATTCTTTTATCCCGGAACCGGCTCCTTCTCAATCGGAGATGGATCTATCAGTCTTGCTCATTCAAAATGGACTGAGTTTACCGCATATTCCAACCTCCCAGGTCTTTGTTTTAGGCCATGAAGGAGAAAGAGGAGAAGATTCCATACCTTATGAGCCAATTTCCTATCAGGGGTTTTTGGAAAAAATATTTCTGGCGGATTTGGCTTTGGTGATATAACTATCCCTCTTCTTCTTTGTTATAAAATAAGACAAAGAAATAGTAGTCGTAGTCGTAGTAGGGACAGGGAATAGTGGGGACAATTGCTCCTGAAATTTAAAACGCCTTTAAAATTGGGTATGGAAAGTGGTTTGAGTTTTAAAAATATCGTGGTGGAAGTTGTGGATAGAGGGCATGAAGTTTATGGTAGAGGGTGTTGATAGGAATCGGAGAGAGTCTAATAATAAATGGCAGGACCATGATTGGCGTTGTTACTATTAACATCTGTGAATAAAATTGTGAATAAGTTGAATTTGCCTAATATTAACAATGATAAAGTTTGGGTGGACGTGTTGAATTTTGTCAGCCCTCGTGTGGGGGATGACACAATTGAAACATGGTTTCAGCCTTTGGTTTTAGAGAGTCTTAATGAAGATCAAGCTCATATCCGTGTTCCAAATAGATTTTTTGGGGAATGGTTAGGTAGAAACTATAAAGATTTACTCAAAGAAGCCTTTCAGTATGTCGAAGGGGTGAATCCAGTAGAGATTATTTTTGTCATGAAAGAGCAGGATGGACAAGGGAAACCTGTGCCCGAGCTTAAAACTGAAGTTCGAGAAACCCGTGGGCCCGTTCAACTTCAACGGGTGAGGCGGCAACCTCTTCCCAATCCTAAATATACCTTTAAAAACTTCGTGGTGGGCGCGAGTAATCAATTTGCCCATGCGGCATGTCTTGCTGTAGCGGAATCACCTGCTAAAGCGTATAACCCATTATTCATTTATGGCGGTGTGGGGTTGGGAAAGACACATCTCCTCAATTCTATAGGGAATTATATTGCCGATCATGGTGATCTCCGTATTGCGTATGTCACGACAGAGCAATTTACTAATGAGGTCATTAATTCCATCCGCTATGACAAAATGATTGAGTTGAGAAGGCGATATAGAAATGTGGACATGCTGCTCATTGACGATATTCAATTTTTAGCAGGAAAAGAACGCACCCAAGAAGAATTTTTTCACACATTTAATTCTCTCTATGAGGCTGGAAAACAGATCGTGTTGTCGAGTGATCGTTTTCCCAAAGAAATGCCCTCAATGGAGGAACGGCTTCGGTCCCGGTTCGAGTGGGGACTGATTGCAGATCTTCAACCACCTGATGTTGAAACTCGAATCGCCATTCTCCGAAAAAAATCGGAGGAAGAAGGTATTGCGATTAACGAGGATGTCATCCAGCTGTTGGCGGCGAATTTAAAAAGCAATATTCGCGAGATTGAAGGAGCACTCATTCGACTGGGCGCCTATGCGTCTCTCACTGGTCAAAAAATCACTGTGGATATGGCAAAACATATTCTCCGTGATCTCCTTGGTGGAAAACGGAAGGTGATTACGACTGAGGATATACAAGAAGTGGTCGCCAACCGCTTCCATGTCAAAATATCGGACTTGAAGTCGAAACGACGGACGAAGACGTTAGTGTATCCTCGCCAAATTGCCATGTTTCTCAGCCGTGATATGACGGACTCCTCCTTTCCGGAAATAGGAAGAGATTTCGGGGGAAAAGACCATACAACAATTATTCATGCCTGTAAGCAAATGCAGAAGGCTCAGGAAACGGATTCCACTCTTCGAGCCACAATCGAAAGCCTGAAGGAAGAAATCGGCAAGGGATAGAACCACCGTTCATAGGAAACATATGAAAATTCAAATTGCCAGGGAGGATTTGTTAACCGCACTCCAACGGGTGCAGGGTGTGGTGGAGAAGCGGAACACCATGCCTATCCTGGCGAATATTCTTTTGGAGGCCAAGCCGGAAGGCTTGGATATTGTGGCGACTGATTTAGAAATTGGCATGAGAGGATTATATAAAGCCACGGTCCATGAGCCGGGGTCGGTCACATTTTCCGCTCGAACCCTTTTTGATATTTTAAAAGAGATCAGGCATTCCGACATTGAATTGGTCGTGGGTGAAAATAATTGGGTGACGGTGAAGGCTGGGAAAAGCCAATTTCGTGTGGTGGGCTTACCCAGTAAGGATTACCCTGCCCTTCCAACTATTGAACGGGAAGGGTTGATGGCGATCCCCGCCCAGGGGTTGTTGCAGCTTCTTAAAAAGACGGTATTTGCCGTGGGGGAAAAAGATACACGATACGTGTTGAACGGGCTTCTTCTTACCCTGATTCCTTCAGGAGCCACGGTGACACTTCGTCTGGTGGGCACCGATGGCCATCGATTAGCCTGGGCTGAGCAGGAAGTGACTCCCGAGAAAGCAGCTATCCCCGAAGCAGAAATTAAGGTGATTATTCCCAAGAAAGCTGCCATAGAAATCCGGCGACTTTTGGAAGAAGACGACGAACAACCGTTTCTTGGATTTACGAAAAATATGTTAATCTTTCGGAAAAGCGGGTTGGTGTTAACCTCACGGATTATGGAAGGGACCTATCCCAACTACCAGCAGGTGGTACCGAAAGAAAGCTCCAAAAAAATTACCGTCACTAAGTCCGATTTGGAGGGTGCCCTTCGAAGAGTAGCCATCCTTTCGAAGGATAAGGCCCATGCCGTGAAACTGTCCATCAACCCAGATCACATTCATCTTTCTTCAAAAAGTCCAGATTTAGGAGAAGCAGATGAGGACATTCCGGCTAAATTTGTGGGAGAAAGCTTTTCTACTGGATTCAACGCCAGATATTTCTTAGATGTGTTATCGGTCATTGAAACGGAATCGCTGACCCTTCAAATGGAAACACCCTTAAGCCCGTGTTTGATTCAGGAGCAGGGAAATCCCACGTTCAAAGCCGTGGTGATGCCCGTGAAGGTTTGACGGATTTGATCCAACAGACATTTCTTCTTCCACACGCAGCCAACGCCTAAAATTGTATGGAATCCGAAAAAACCCCTAGCCAAGAATCTGCCCATTCAGCAGACCGCCAACATTCTGATGTTCGGTACGATGCCGATCAAATCCGTGTCCTGGAAGGACTGGAGGCGGTTCAAAAACGACCCGCCATGTATATCGGCAGCACGGGGGTCGATGGCCTGCACCATATGGTCTATGAGGTTGTCGACAACAGTGTGGACGAACACATGGCCGGCTATGGAAATGAAATACAGGTCGTAATCCAGGTGGATGGTAGTGTCCTGGTCTCGGATAATGGA
>JACDDF010000336.1 GCA_013817135.1 Nitrospirales bacterium | reverse complement strand
GGTTTGATGAGATCGGGTGGGCCGGAAGGAGGCGGGAGGGATTCTTCCAGTGCAGTAGCCCGATCAAGCATGCGTATGGCATCTGAGTGGTCGCCGTTGATGAGATGTTTCAGCGCCGCGATTTGCAACTTCCAGATTTGTGAGGTGATCGGTTCAGTCGATTCCGTTGAAGGCTCCGGAACCGGAGGACTTAACCCGGGATGTACCTGGTGCGCGATTGGTTGATTCCGCAGTGTGGCCATGCTCTGCGCAAATTCGCGGACATAGACAGACATCGATGGCGACTCATCGCCAAAACGATAGTCATTCACGTTCCAAGCCTGATCGGCTTGTTCCCATCGTTCGGTTTCCAGAATAAAGGCGGCGACCATCTGATCGTAATTCCGGCTGACTTTCCGGTCATAGCCAAGCACCTGTGATTGGTCGCTGGATGAAGATTTCGCCATATCCTGTTGCTTTTCCAATATCAGGGCTGTGGCGGCGTTGTACCGGCCTTGTTGGAGATAGGCGTACTGCAACCAATACAAGCTGTGGTAATCCTGAAGCGAAATCGGCAAATGCTTGTTTTTGGCCCAGCTCTGTGAACTTTCCCATCCGGCTTTGTTGGAAGCCGCCGCTTCATCCCACATACCCAGTTGGACAAAAATATGGGCGGGCATGTGTTGCGCATGATGCGCTTCCGGAGCGATTTTGGCATAGCGACGGGCTTGGGGCAGAGCCAGGATGGCGTGGATCGGATCGTCAAAAGCATGAATGGTGTAGTGCGCGGCACAGGGGTGATTGGGATTCACTCCATATACACCTAACGTGAGCGCCCCGGCCTGCACACGATATTTCTCCTGCAGGTCCGGCTTTTCATCATAATGGGTGGCCAGGCCGAGCAGGGACAGGGCATACAAGCATGTGGCTTCCAGATCTTCGGGATATTCACTGGCAAGACTTTCCATTTGGACGGCATACCCCCGATCACGGACAAGTTTGTCTCCCTCATCGAATAACGTGTTCACGGCTTGGAGATACTGACGTTCTCTGGCGGTTAGGGACGCAGTCTCGGATACCTTTTCCAGGGCCGCCCGTGCCGCATCAACATTTTCTTCACTCCAGACGGGATGATTATGCGCCATGGCCTCACCCCAATATCCCATCGCAAAATCCGGATCGATGGCGGTGGCTCGACGAAAAGCCTCGATGGCTTCCTCATACCAGAATGAATGCAGGGCCGCGACGCCCCGTAGGAAATGAGGCTGGGCTTCTGGTGCCCCCGATGCGGGAAATTCAATGTTTCCCAATTGCCCTAAGGCAGCATCCCCCTCCGTTGAAGAGGAGGCATGATCCGTCTCACCAAGACTTAATTGTGGAAGTGCCATGATGAAGATGGCGATGAGGAAGAATCGGAGACAGGGTCGCCTCGGTGGGCATTCCGACGAATAGAGTTTCATAAACATGCCGACTCCTTGTTAAATGCGGTTGCCCGTCATTGCTCCTTAATGATGATAGTTTACCTTATCATTTTTGCATGGAAGGTATTGGTCAATCCTTGAGCCTCACCTATTACATACAGTCTGCTAAATGGGAAACCTCTACTAATATGCATCCGTGCAGGGAAACCATGCGCTTCTAATGGAAACCATAGATTTCGCTCAAACTTCGCGACTCCAGCCTGGCACAGATCCTTCGCCGGGAGGCTCAGGATGACACCCGTATGAAGGCATCATTGAGTGCTCACATGTTGGCCAAATATCGGGGACCGTTCTAGGGAACCCTGGCGCGACCGATGGTGTTGGCATCCGTGCCGAACCAAATGGTTTTGGTTGGTTGGTGATAGACCATATGACGAACACTTCCCCCACCGCTGGGAATATCGGTAACACTCATGAAGGTTTGGGTTCGGGTATCAAATCCGACGAGGCGATTGGGATGCGCGCCGGTTTCCACAAACCACACCCGATCCTGGTCATCGACGGTCATCCCGTAAGGTTTGGCATCCGCTTCTCCTGGCGCCAACCACTCCTGAATGTCGCCGGTTTTGGCGTTGTAGGATCCAAGATACCCTTCGGCATAATCCACATACCAAATGACACCGTCCGAGCTAATCGCCAGTCGTCGTGGTCGTGTTTCATTCCGTGAGAGCGGAATTTCTCGAACGGTCTTGGTTTCCCGATCTACCGTCCCCAACTTATTGGTACCGAATTCAGTAAACCATGGGGTGCCGGTGGAATCCAGGACGATGCCATAGGGGCGAGCCTGCGCAGTCGGAAGCGGCATGAGTTGAATGTGTCCGGTGGCCATATCGAGGTGCCCCACGAAATTCCCCTGTTGTACCGTAAACCAGATGTCCCGGTTCTGGCCAAACACCAGAGTATGCGGATCGAGGGCTTTTGGAACGGGCATGGGGTACTTGATGATCTTTCCTGTGGCCGGATCAAGTTTGCCGATATGAGCCGCACGGTTTCCGGCGTACCAAACCTGTCCTTCCTTATCAACAATCAGATTGTGCGGACCGGTGCCGGGATCTAGTTTGAATTGGTGAAACTGCCCGACTTCAGGGTCGAGCACCGCAATGTAATCTCCCCCCTGTCCCACGAACCACACGCGATGCTGCTGATCCACATACGGATCACGCGGTCTTGTCTGGTCCCAAGGCACCTGCCATTCTTTAATCTCCACCGGATTGAGTGAGGCGGCTTCGGCTTTCGTGGGATGATTGGTGCATCCGGAAAGGACCAGCAGGATGACCAGCCCGATCATGATAATGCTTGTTCCATGTAGACGATACACACTGGTTCTCCTCTTTGAATCATCATGGATGACGCTTTCCACAATCTCTACTGCCTATGTTGGCATGTCTGGAAATATTAGGCAATCAACGAACTACCGGGCAGGCGGGATGGACTTGAGAGCTTAGGTAATGTGAACGGATGCCGGATCTCCGGCAAACCATTTCTTTTTTAACCAGAGGGCGACATGGACGAGAGCTAACAGTACCGGCACTTCGACTAAAGGCCCGATGACGGTGGCAAAAGCGACGGACGATCCCAGGCCGAATGCGGCGATGGCCACGGCGATGGCCAGTTCAAAGTTATTGCTGGTTGCCGTGAAAGACACTGCCGTGGTTTTTCCATAATCCGCCCCGATGAGTTTGCCCATGCCAAAACTGACCAGAAACATGAGGACGAAGTAGAGGATGAGTGGCAGGGCAATGCGAACCACATCTCCAGGCAGACTGAGCACCATGCCGCCTTTGAGCGTAAACATGGCAAGGATGGTGAACAGAAGCGCCATCAGCGTGATAGGACCAATCTTCGGGAGGAACTCCTGTTCATACCACTCTCGGCCTTTTTGCTTGATCCCGATCCAGCGGGAGAGGAACCCACACACAAAGGGGATGCCCAGATAGATGAAGACACTTTCCGCGATCGTCTGAAAGCTGACGTCGACGACTTCCACAGCCAGCCCTAACAGTGGCGGGAGGATTTCCAAATAAAACCAGGCCAATCCACTGAAGAAGATCAATTGAAAAAGACTGTTGAAGGCCACCAAGGCTGCCACATATTGGTTGTCGCCTTCGGCGAGTTGATTCCAAACCAACACCATGGCAATACAGCGGGCCAGGCCAATGAGGATGAGCCCGGTCATGTATTCAGGCGAATCAGAGAGAAACGTCACAGCCAGACCAAACATCAGCAAGGGACCGATGACCCAGTTTTGGACGAGTGACAGGAGGAGAATTTTCCAATCGCGAAAGATGAGCGGAAGCTCTTCATATTTCACGCGAGCCAACGGAGGATACATCATAAGGATGAGGCCGATGGCGATGGGGATGTTGGTTGTTCCCAGAGAGAGGCTGTTTACAAATGCCGGTGCCCCGGTGAAGACCGAGCCAATTGTGACGCCGACCGCCATGGCCAGAAGGATCCACGCGGTGAGATAGCGGTCCAGAAAAGATAAACGCCGTGGCACACAGACAGTCATGATATTAAATCTTCGATCCTGGTTTTGAGCAGGAAAAATGTCCGGTCAAAGGCCGCGTTGATCTCGTCTTCTGTGCCTATCACTCTGCCTGGATCGGGAATGCTCCAATGCAGCTTTCGGGGTTGGCAGAAAAAGATAGGGCAGGCTTCTCCGGCAGCTTGATCACAGACAGTGATGACCAGGTCAAAGGG
>JACDDF010000335.1 GCA_013817135.1 Nitrospirales bacterium | reverse complement strand
CTTCCGACCCTTTTGCTCAATCATTCCAATTCGGCCCGTGTGCCTGATTTTTTTGAAAAAAAGGCTGATGTGGTCAAACGCCCTTGTTGAGTCCCCAGGTGCCTTACGAACATATCCGATTTCTTAGGCCTTTAATCCTTTCATCCGCACTTTGGACGTAGGCTGTAAAGGCGCCTTCGACAGGCGGGTAAATGGTCATTCTTTCTTTTACTTTTTATCTTTATGTTGCATATGTCTCAAACGGTTGTCATCACAGGTGTGGGCCCGGGTTTGGGGGCGGCATTAGTCCAAAAATTCACGGGCGAAGGGTGTCGGGTAGGGATGCTCGCCCGCTCGCGGGATTACTTGAATCAATTAGCGGAAGAAATGAAGCCTCAACGGGGGTCGGTATTGGCCCTTCCCACGGATATCACCAGGCCGGAGCAAGTGAAGGAGGGTTTTCGGGCGGTACGCCAAGCGTTCGGACCCGTTGATATGTTGATTAATCACGCGGGGAATGCCACATGGGCACCGCTTCAGGATTTGACCCCCGAACAATTTAGTGAGGCCTGGCGGGTCGGACCCTATGCCGGGTTTCTGTGCACGAAAGAAGTCGTCCAAGATATGGTGGATGCCGGAAGGGGAGTTATCCTCTTCTCCGGAGCCACCTCCTCCGTGAGGGGACGCGGAGGAGCCTCTGCCTTCAGTAGTGCGAAATTCGGAGTCAGGGGTTTGGCCGAATCTTTAGCCCGGGAGTTATGGCCAAAAGGGATACATGTGGCTCACATAGTCATCGATGGGGTCATTGGTCCTTCAGATGTCCCTAAGGATTCTGCGGGGGATAAAACAGAGCCGATGTTACAGCCTGATTCAATGGCTGATGTGTACTGGCATCTTGCTATGCAGGATAAACAAGCCTGGAGTCTGGAAGTTGACCTGCGGCCATACAACGAAGAGTTTTTTGTGTAAAGCAAATATCAGAAAATTATCCTTTCCTAAATTTACATTCTCATTCCTTACTGAAACTCAGACTGGTCATTGGTGGACACTATCATGGTATCGACGGCGCTTTATTACAGGTTCTAACTCGCAACCTTCTCCCAGCTTTTTATTACTCACCAGCTTACCATCGCCCTTATTACCCTATCTCCTCCTCATCAATGTCCCGAAAAACTTTTTTTGTCTTTATAGGTGCCAGGCTGTTCATAGGAAATCTCATTACAGTGTGTCCCCCTTACGCAAGACGTCGCTTGAAAAGTTTTACAAATGGTCTGGTCAACAAGATAATCACCGCAATGATTTCGAGCAAGGTGATGACTGCCCCTTTGGCAGCAGCGGGCAAGTCTGGACTGGTGATGCCCACACTCAGTCCCACACTGCCAAGAGCTGAGGCAGTCTCGAACAGTATTTCGGATAAGCTATACCGATCACCGAGGATCATAAAGAAAAGGAGGGGGCCCATAACCAGCGTCATTACATAGAGAAATGCCAGGATGGCAGCGAACCCCACTTGACGCATGGCGTGTCCGTCCGCGATCTCTTCTCCGTCGTAATGGTACCGTGCGGACTGTCCGTCACCAAGCCAGAAGGTTTCTATCCTCCACCGAACCGCTTTCCACAGCCATACGACACGATTGAGTTTTAATCCGCCGGTGGTGGATCCGGACATCCCCCCAATGAACATTCCTAACGTGAGAATCAATAATGCCGGTTGGGTCCAGTTGGTCAATTGTACCGTGCTGAATCCACAGGTTCCCAATGCGGAAGTCCATTGGAAAACCCGATCAATGAACGCCGTAGGGATATACCGAGACACCTCGACGGTGATCAAGAATATCGTCCCGAGGGCATAGAGGAGTATGAGGGCCCGGAATTGGGATTGTCCCATCACGAAGGAAGGGGTACGCCGAACGAGGAGTGCATGGTGCGTGACAAAGTTGATGGCACCCAGGAGCATGATCATGATCGCCGCACTCTTAATCGTCACATTGTAATCGCGGAAACTATTTGATGTGATGGTGAACCCGCCCGTCGCAATCCCGGTCATCCCGTGATTAATGGATTCCCATATCGGCATGCCGGATACATAGAACGCTCCCATCGCAAAGAGAGTATAGGCAAAAAAGATTGTCCAGATGCGAACGGCCGTTTCTTTTATGCTGTCTCCTAAATGCGTGGAGCGGGTTTCAGCGGAGTACAAGGAGTCATGTTTCTCGGTAGGATCAAACAATGCCAACGCCAGGACCATCACACCTATTCCCCCGATCCATTCGCTAAAGGTTCTCCACCATTGCAAACTCATTGGCAATGTGCTTGGGTCATGCGTCATCGTCAAGCCGGTACTCGTAAATCCGGACATGGATTCAAATAGCGCATTAAGTGGATGCCGAAAGACCCGTCCCGACTCGCTGAGATCGCTTTCAAGATGTGCAGCCACAAATAGGGGGACGGCGCCGAGCAGCACGATCAACAACCATCCAAGGGCTACGATGATCATCGCTTGGGATGGAGCGGTGGGACCCTTGGCCTGGCAGCGGCGGTAGAGCACCTGTCCGCTGCCTATTCCAAGCACACCAGTGAGTAAAAACCCCGGCAGCATCGACCATTCTTCTGATCCTATGACGATAACAAGACTGAGAAACGCCATCGCGCCAGGGACCTGCAGCAATAATCCGAGGTCGTGACCAATGGAGCCAAATGAATGTGGGTTTTCACATTGGCGCATAAAATTCCAGACACTATTCTTCATCGTGCTTTGTACTGGCTTGTTAAGATCATGTGGCCCAGTTGTATGTGGACATTTATGAGAGCCATCTGCCGGATTAGTCCATACCGCGAGGAAATCCTTCTATGCTCTAGTATGGGTATTCGTCAACATGTTTTTGACTCCGATATATCATTCACTATGGGAGGGTCGAATGGATATTTATCAGGCGCTTAAAGAAGATCATCAGGAAGCCAAAAAACTCTTCGCCGAAATTGAACAGAGTTCGGGAAAGACCAATGACTCGCGGGAAAAACTGTTCACCACACTCAAGGAGGCCTTAGAAAATCATAGCCAGGCCGAAGAGAAGGTATTTTATGCTCCTCTCAAAAAGAAGGAGGAGACAAAAGATAAAATCGAACATGCCAAAAAAGAGCATCAGAAAGTCACGAAGATGCTGAATGAGCTCGAAAGCATGGATAACAAAGATGACCAATGGCTGAAGAAAGTCTCACAACTCAAGGAAGACGTGCAACATCACATCCAAGAAGAAGAGGGTGAAATATTCAAAAAAGCCCAAGGCATTTTTTCAAAAGAACAGGCGGAAGAAATGGCCCGACAATTCAAGCAAGCAAAGAAGCAAAAGGCCTAAGGGTTCTTAACAGGAATGGAGGACGACGATGAGCGAACAATGGGGATCATGTAAAAGCTGTCAATGGTGGCAAATCGAACCATCTGCAAAGATTGATGATGCGACGATGGGACTCTGTATCGATACGCCCTTACAGCCCTATCGCTTGCTGGTGTCCGGTAACAGCGGATGCAATCGGTTCATGAAAGGCAGTCCGGCGCGCGCAGAGGGATCGTCTTCCCGGCCACCGACAGCCTCGCCCACGAGATAACGGATGGGGATTCGTGAGCAGGTGAGCTAAGTGGAAGCAAGACAGTTGTCATCCCCGCAGGTAAGTAGCGGGGATCCATCCGTAATGAAATCAAGATAGACTCCCGGTCAAGAATGTCGGGAGTGATGGGAGCAGATGGATGCCCGATGACAAATGTCGGGCATGACGGAGGACAGAAAGATGCCGGTTTGCGGAAGGCCCTTCGTTTTCAATAGGCAACCTGTTCATCTGATCTAACCTTGTCTGACAAATGACGTTCAGCCTTTTACACTTGTCATTCCGAAATCCCTGAGAGACAATATATTGACTATTCCGATGACTTTCTCACATCACTCTCAGGGAGGATGAGCGTGAAGCACGTGGTTATGTGCGGGTTATTGCTGTGGTATGTGGGATTTTTTCTCTTCATGGGGATGGCTCCTTATGATCCTCAAAGTTGGGCTTTTGCCAATATCCTTCCCCTTCTTTTCGTCGGGGTGTTGACGATTACCCATCATCGACTGCCTTTCTCAAGCGCCTCATACGTACTTTTTACCGTGTTTCTTACGTTACATACGATCGGTTCCCACTATACATATGCATAG
>JACDDF010000334.1 GCA_013817135.1 Nitrospirales bacterium | reverse complement strand
GTCCCTGGAGGACGCGCTTCATTATTACGCGGGTCGAGGCCGAACCTGGGAACGCCTGGCCTTTCTCAAAGCCAAACCTATTGCCGGAAATCTTCGTGTGGGGCAATCATTAATCAAGGGGCTGACAAACTTTGTCTATGGGAATGAAGAAGGCGAAGGTGAGGTATTTCCGGCCATTCAAGCACTCCGGTCACAAATTCTGACCAAGATGATTCGACGAGGGGAAGTCGACCGGAATGTCAAACTGGGCATCGGAGGCATTCGAGAAATAGAGTTTATTGTGCAAGCCCTTCAACTGCGTTGGGGAAAGGCGTATCCCGAAATCCGCGATCGGCAAACACTCAAAGCTATGGTGAAATTGACGCACATTAAAAAACTTACGGCACCGGATGCGCGCCTGCTGAAAGAGTCGTATGTGTTTTTGAGAAATCTTGAGCACAAACTTCAAATGGTTCATGAATTCCAAACGCATCTGTTCCCGAGCAAGACCGAAGAGATTGCCAAATGTGCCGTCAGAATGGGTTACCTCAAACACGCAACCGGGGCCCAGGCCATGGAAGCGTTCCTGAACGACTATCGTCGACATACCACCACGGTGCATCAGTTGTACGAGCGCATTCTGTGGTCGTCAGCGTCCTAGCGGCTCCACGCTTTTTCTGGATATACTTTTTTCGCGCTCCTTTTGACTCTCGTGTTGAAGGTTATGAGAAGAATGTCGAGTGTGAATCAGTCCTAAGGGGTTGAAATCCAGCTCGGGATAGTTATCTCTATAGGGAGAGGCAAATTCTTCATTTATACTTTCTTGATTGAGGGGGAAGCCAATGGACCTTAACCGGATGACGATCAAAGTACAGGAAGCCTTGCAGGCTGCCTCGGGGATCGCGATGCGACGAAGCCATCAAGGGATTGATGTAGAGCATCTCCTGCTGGCTTTACTGGAGCAATCCGGTGGGTTGGCTCACCCGATTTTAGAGCATACGGGAGTCTCTCCTACCGCCGTCAAAAATGCCGCAGAACAAGTACTTCAGAAAGTGCCCCAGGTTCAGGGGAGTGGGGCGCCCCCAGGGCAAGTGCATCTCTCTCCGCGTCTGGCAAAATTGCTCAACCAGGCTGAAACGGAGATGAAGGAACTTCGGGATGAATACCTGAGTGTCGAGCACGTCATCCTGGCAATGGTGGCCGAAGGGGGCGTGTTTGCGACCATGGGACTTAAAAGGGATAAGGTGCTCGCCGGCCTCCAGGAGGTTCGTGGTAATCAACGCGTTACCAGCCAGGATCCGGAAGGGACCTATCAATCATTAGAAAAATATGGTCGGGATCTGACCCGATTGGCGAGCCAGGGCAAATTGGATCCGGTGATCGGCCGGGATGAAGAAATTCGTCGGGTCGTGCAAATCCTGTCCCGCCGCACCAAGAACAATCCGGTCCTGATCGGAGAACCGGGAGTGGGAAAAACAGCCATTGTCGAAGGACTGGCTCAACGGATTATTAAAGGAGATGTGCCGGAGGGACTCAAGAATAAACGCTTGATCGTGCTCGATATGGGTGCCCTGGTGGCGGGTGCGAAGTTTCGTGGTGAGTTCGAGGAACGGTTAAAAGCCGTGCTCAAAGAAATTCAATCCTCCCAGGGACAGATCCTGTTGTTTATCGATGAGTTGCATACGGTTGTGGGGGCCGGAGCAGCAGAGGGTTCCATGGATGCCGCCAATTTGCTGAAGCCGATGTTGGCCAGAGGAGAACTCCATCTGATTGGCGCCACCACCCTTAATGAATACCGGAAACATATTGAAAAAGATGCGGCCTTGGAGCGGCGGTTCCAACCGGTCGTGGTCGATCAGCCTTCGGTGGAAGATACCATTTCCATCCTGCGGGGACTAAAGGAGCGGTATGAAGTCCATCATGGTGTACGGATCAAAGACTCGGCATTAGTGGCTGCCTCACGCCTGTCCAATCGTTACATCGGTGACCGGTTTCTGCCTGATAAAGCCATTGACCTCATCGATGAGGCGGGCGCGCGATTGCGAACCGAAATCGACAGCATGCCCGCCGAAATGGATGAGATCTCCCGAAAAGTCCTGCAATTGGAAATTGAACGGGAAGCCTTAAAGAAAGAAACCGATGCGGCCAGTCGCACCAGATTGACCACGATCGAGCAGGAGTTACAAGGCAAACAGAAAGCCCTGAATGACTTAAAAACCCAGTGGGATGCCGAGAAATCGTCTGTCGGTAAATTACAAACGATCCGTCAGGAGATCGAGGGTGCCAAACAACAAATCGAGCAGGCTGAGCGGCAGTATGATCTGAATCGTGTGGCGGAGTTGCGCTATGGCACCTTGCCCAAACTAGAAAAATCCATGAAAGAGGAAGAAGAGCGGCTGGGCAATCAGCAGGGGACCAGCCGCCTGCTCAAAGAGGAAGTCGATGAAGATGACATTGCCGAGGTGGTCAGCCGATGGACGGGCATTCCCGTCAGCCGGTTACTTCAAGGCGAAGTGGAAAAGTTGTTGCATCTCGATGAGTGGTTGCATAAACGTGTGATCGGTCAGGATGAAGCGGTGCAAGCGGTGGCGGAAGCTGTGTTGCGTGCGCGGTCGGGCATCAAAGATCCTAATCGCCCCATCGGTTCGTTCCTCTTCCTGGGCCCTACCGGCGTGGGCAAAACCGAGTTGGCGCGGGCGCTGGCGCATACTCTCTTCGATAACGAAGCCAACATGGTCCGTATTGATATGTCGGAGTATATGGAAAAACATACTGTGGCCCGCCTCATCGGGGCCCCTCCAGGGTATGTGGGCTATGAAGAAGGCGGACAGTTAACCGAAGCGGTGAGGCGCAGACCCTTTTCGGTCATCCTCTTCGATGAAATCGAAAAGGCGCAGCATGATGTCTTTAACGTCCTGCTCCAAGTATTGGACGACGGGCGGTTGACCGATTCGCAAGGCCGAACGGTGGACTTCAAAAACACCGTGCTCATCATGACCTCCAATCTGGGCAGTCAGGAGATTCTGGAAGCCCAGCAACGGAATATGGACTACGAAGGCATTCGCGCGTTAGTGCTCAAAGAAATCCAACAGCACTTCCGACCGGAATTCTTGAATCGGGTCGATGAAATCGTCGTCTTCCATCCGTTAAAACGGGAGGAACTGGCGCAAATCGTAGAAATCCAATTGGAACGCCTCAGGGTCAGATTAGCGGAACGGCGGATGTCATTGGAACTCTCTCCGGCGGCCGTGGCCGATCTGGCTGCGCGAGGCTACGACCAGGTCTATGGAGCACGGCCTTTAAAGCGCCTGCTTCAACAGGAAATCGAAACGCCCCTCTCACGGCTGATCATCCAGGGCAAAGCCGCAGATGGCCAGCGAATCGTAGGCGATCTGGTCGACGGCAAATTTGTCCTCACTGCCCGGAAAAAGTGGAAGCCTAACACCACTCCCTACGACCAACGGGGAGAAAGATTGTTGTGCTCCCCGTTGGATAGGCCTCTGCAAAGCCTTTCCCTCATGTCACCTTCCAAGATATTCAATGAAGATCATTAAGAAATAGCCTCCCGAAGGAATGGCAAATGCCTTCAGAATGGGCTGTTCGGCAAACGGGGAAAACGCCCCTTTCCTAAAGTTCTGGACCTCGCTGATGACCTTCTGCACTTGGGCCTTTCGTGTCGAGCCTGAACTCGTGCTCAACATGAATGACAGCTCGTTGAGAACTCGTCCCCGTGCGTTTTCCGCCGTTTGCCGAAAATGGAGTGCTGAAAAAATTGCCAACCCGATGTTGCTCCCTATCACGAGAAGGAGGCTGATTGGAAGATCCCAGTCATCAAAAAACGAAGAGCGCGACACAATCATGACCAAGACGATGATAAAGGGATAATAGATTAAGGTCCCGACAACTTCTGTGAGCTGGCCACAAAACCGCAGACTTTGTTGAATGTTGGTAAGGGAAATGTTCAGTGAACTATGGAACCATGGTTCCCGGACCGTATCCCGAGAGGGCCATTCAACGCCGTTTTGTAAAACCCAATCCACCATCCGGGCACAAAGCCGCGTCGCATACCACAAAAAACACCAGGAGCCACATGGTGACCACGCTCAATAATAGAATCCCCTTATCCCACATGAAACACGTCTCACCCCGGCAAGGGGTGGTTGGAAATCCAATGAGAAAAAAGATCGGAAAG
>JACDDF010000333.1 GCA_013817135.1 Nitrospirales bacterium | reverse complement strand
GTTTGCGGGATGAGGAATACCTTCGGCTAAAAATCTTGACTTGCATGCTCAAGGAAATATGAATTGGCCCACTCGATCACGCGAAGACCCATAATTTTCTTGTATTTCAGTAAGATAGCCTCCCCCAAAATGGATTCCGTTCATCCTTCTCACTAACCGACTGTGTCTCTGACGGCTTCTTCAAAAATTCATTGATCCCGCGCACTCTTATCCAGCCTAGGCATCTCCCATATCTGTGTGTCCTTAAAATGCGTTGAGAAAAAGCCACGATTGTTGAATAAACGCTGCTTCAGTTATGCCACTCACCTCTTCTCTGTGTGCTGGTTCTTTCTCAACTCCTCCTTAAATACTCCCCTGAACCCTGTGCCATATTGTCGGAAGGCCTTTGGAGATGGTTCTTCGCCGAACCATGGCGTGAAATCTCTAACTCTGCAGTACATCTATGGAATTTGATTTAATGGGTGTGGTCGTCTTTGTTCTAACTGTTCGAAAATGATGGGGGTTTTGTGACCGAAACAGCTCGACGAGGAGTGCCTATCATATCGGCATGGTCCCTTGGCCTTGTTTTTGCAATTTTTATTGTCGTAGACGATTTCAAAGAGGTATTTCGGGGTTTGTTCGTTGTAGCCGTTGAACAAGGAGTTCGAAATATGACTGTTCATTCATCGACCCGCAGAATCTATGTTTGGGGAATAGTGATTCTGATGATGTTGCTGGCCGCAGGGTGTGGACATCGGTCTTCACAGGGAGTTCATAAATATGGCAAAAAAACTGGGGCGCCGACCGCGGTGGCCGCACAGGGAGATTTTGCAACGGGAGCTTCAGAGCAAGCAATAAACAAAGGGGCATCCGCTGGAGAGGGATATTTCCCGGAAGGGGCAGGGACATTCTCCGATCTGCTTGCGGAAGATCCCTTGATTCGGGAGGATAATACATTTGGGCCTGGTCTCACGCCTTCTGACTCTCCCAATGATTATTGGGAAAATCGAACTCGTGCGGAACAATTGACGTCACAAAGCGGTTTGCGGGATGTGAGTTTTGAATTTGATAGCTTCCAACTTAATGAACAAGCCAAGGCGACATTAGTCGCCAACGCGGAGTGGATGAAAGCTCATCCGCATGCGGAGATTACCATTGAAGGACATTGCGATGATCGGGGGACGGCTTCGTATAACCATGTCTTAGGTGAAAAGCGTGCGATTCGCACCAAAACCTATCTCTCCAGTTTGGGTGTCCCTGCTGAACGACTTCATGTGATGTCATTCGGTAAGGAGAGTCCGGCCTGTTGGGATTCGACTGAACCGTGTTTCCAGAAGAATCGGCGCGCTCATCTCGTCCTGGATATCAGTGTGGCCTCGACCCCGATGCCCTATGTGGCTAACCGCCAGAATTGGTAGAAGTCTCTTGCCGGCCATGGACTGTTTAAGGGTCTCTGAGATAATAAGGAAGATGTTATGCTAAGCCCTTATTCGTTTTCGTATCGTTGGAGTGTTCGATTTGTCATTGTGGTCTTGAACGTGATCTTGGCAGGGTGTATGGCACAGCAGGCGGATGTGGTACGAATCAAACGGGAATTGGACGCCAAGATCGGCCAACTGGATAAGAGTAAAACATCACTCCAACAAGCCGTGAGTGAAGCGAATACGGCATTGGAAAAGGCGAATACCCTTATTGCCAAACAGCGGGTTGAGATTCAGGAGTTACTGCATGCCCGTGCCGAAGTGATGGATCAGGTTGCCACCTTAAAAGAAACGGACCTCTCCCAGGTTCGGGGGGGGCTTGAAAGCAATCAGAACCAGGTCAGCGAATTAACCAAAAAAATGGCGCGGTATGACGCGGATATGAAGGACGTCCGAACCCAACTTCAACAGTCTGAGCCTCTGGTGCATCAACTTCGAGATCGCCTAGCAGGGGAAGAGCAACTTCTGACAGAGCAAGGAGGTAAGTTAGGTGAATTTCGGACTTCGTTAGTGGATTACCAACAGGTGCTAGCCTCTCTTCGCCAACAAGTGACCCAACAAGAACAGCATGTCGGGGAGTTACGCAGACAGATCGAACTCAAGGCGCAACAACATGATGCTCAGGCGCAGCAGGTCCAGGCGAACTTTGAAGAGGTTCGGCGAAGTATACAGTCGGTGGTAGGGACATTAGAAAAAGTCAGTGTCACATTCGGGGGGCGATTGGATGAACATGAACAAAAACTGTCCCGTGTGGCTGGTCAATACGGTAGTTCCCTTTCCTCCAATGCCCAGATGCCCGAAAGCCGCGATCCGTCAGCGCGGGCAGCTGTTACCCGAGATTTCCTTTCTCAACGCGCTCCACCATCGTCGCGATCGGATGCGATGGATGGTTCACTTTTCACCAAGGAAAGTTCCCGTCCAGTTGTGACTGGGTCGGTTGCCGCGTATGCCCCCTCATCTCAACTATCGAGGACGGTTCCGGCTCTGGGAGGGGCTTCAGAAACGGGTTCTCCCGGTCATGTCGATATGCGAAACGCTCAGGTGCTATATGACCGGGCGATGTCACTTCTTCGTCAGGGAAACTTTGTCGAAGCCTCCACCGGGTTTTCGACATTTGTGCGGACCTTTGCAGACTCTCCTTTGGCCTCAAATGCACAATATTGGTTGGGGGAGTGTTATTACGGTGAAAGACGGTTTCAAGAAGCGATTGATGAATTTGAACGAGTCTTTGCCTTTTACCCTTCCAGCAATAAAGTACCGGCATCCCTACTTAAAATCGCCTATTCGCATATCGAATTACGCGAACTCCCCATGGCTCGGTCAGTCTTTCAACAACTTGTACGGACCCATCCTCAAAGCCCAGAAGCAGGGAAAGCGTATGGTCGTCTTCAAGAAGTGAATGCCTTCCTCGATAATCCTTCTTAAATTTCCAATTTCCCTTGTGTCGTTTTTCTTGTCGTTGGCTCCTGGAGTCTAATCTTGGGTTGTCACCTGTTTCAGGGTGTTCTTTTACGGGATGGTGCCTCCCTGCATCGGTCCTTCACAATTTACCGACCAGCCGTTGGTTAGAATCCAATGGAAGAAGACATGAGGTAGAAGGGGGGAAACGTGAGGCGGGAGGTTGACGCTCGTTCCCCCGGATCGTCAGGCTTGACATTGTTTATCGGGCATCCATCTTAGGATGCCAGAAGGGGTGGGGGGGATTCTTTCGGATGGATTCCCGGCGGGGATGACGGAGAGGGAGGTCGGAATGATCAGGCGAAAGCGACTGAATGAAAGCATGAATATGCCGGATGACGGGAGGGGAATGGGATGCTGGAAGGAAGCGCCAATAGATCGGTGGATTTTCAAATCTTAGATAAACGAAGGCCTTGGTGGGCGGGAATCTCCGGGATCAGTGCGAAAGGGCGGTGAACTGTTCGCCAGGATTCTCCGCGTTGTTCGATCAGCGGTTCGTGAATGGGACCTAACCACTGGTCGGCTTTACGAAGGTATTCAATTTTATCTGGATTAATCCCCATAATCCGGCAACAGGTGGCATCGACAGCCGGAAGATTTCTCCCCATGACCAGGACTCCGGCTTGAATCGGTGTGCCCATTATCGGACCATCCCCTTCCATTCCGGTTATGCCGTCGACAATGGCGAAATGCGGCTTAAGAGTCGCATTGATATCCAATATGGATTGCGGAATTCCAGCCTGGTGTAACACATTCTTTGGCCATCCGTAATAATTTCCGGGCATCACGCCAAAAAAATTTTTCATGGACAGGGTCGCTCCAGCCCAATGGTGCGTTTTCATCTTGGCCAGCGAGACCACCCAATCGACTTCCTTGATTACTCGAGGAAACGTCAAGGTGGCCATTGTGGTCTGACCTCCGAGGTTAGGCATGACTACCCCTTCCATCGTATTAAGGTCCAGAAAGGGGATGCGATCTTCGTACAGCACATCTGCCAAGCCGGATTCCTCCAGGACTAAAAGAGTATCGTGGCGATGCCCAGGTCCCTCGGCCACGACAACAGAGGCTGCACCCAGTGAAAGGAAAGCCTCGACGGCTCCTCGAACGACCAGGGGATGGGTATTGATATACAATAACGATTGGTGTGGCTCAACCAAATTAGGTTTTAACAGAATGCGTTTTCCTTTGATCTCTAATGGGGTGACCCCCAATTCTTGGAGTCCTTGACGAATGATAATCGCAAAATCAGCCTCGTATG
>JACDDF010000332.1 GCA_013817135.1 Nitrospirales bacterium | reverse complement strand
CCCTTAGATACGATTGGTATCTAATCGGATACGAAGTTATTGATAGGTTCTATGAGAGCCTTTGTTTGGGAGCATTAGGTAGGAAGACGCAGTCTCATGCATGAGGTTTCTCTTTTGAAGTTTTCCATAATAGTCGGGTTGCTCTTCCCCAACTGACCAAGATTCGACATTCTACTTGATTCCATATCCACAGCCGCCGGGAGTCTCGCTGGTGAGGGAGTCTCACGCACCTATCGGATGAGTGGGACAGAGGAAGATTAGACTGAAGAGCAAGAAAGAAAAAAAGGGTAAAAGAACAAAGGGCAAAGGGTTAGCGGGCGTCCTGGGCAAGACGAAAACCAAGGGCGCTGTTCCGGTTGACTGAGGGGAGCCAGTTCCGGGACGATGACCGGAGGTCGACAGCTGTGGCGTCCCAGGAACCGCCCCGTATCACACGCCCATTATTGGATTGCTTATACCAGCTTCCACACCATTCCCCCACATTCCCGGCCATGTCAAAACAGCCAAATGGACTCACGCCCTGCGGATATTTCGTAACCGGCGATGTCGCCTTAATACCTGATTCATAAGAATTACATTTAGTCGTATCAAAGTCATTTCCCCAGGGATACTCTCGACCATCGGTCCCATTTGCGGCTTTCTCCCATTCTTGTTCCGTGGGCAACCGTTTGCCCGCCCAGTAGGCATAAGCTTCTGCCTCATAGTAACTGACCCCAACAACGGGACGGTCGGGTTTGTTACACGTGGGATCCATCCAATATTCAGGGCGATTCACCTGGTTTTTCTGCTTCCAGACCCATCCCTCTTCCGACCAAAATTTTTGTAACCCATAGCCATTGGCCAGCATGAATTCCTTGTATTGATCATTCGTCACGGGGTAGATATCCATATAGTAATCATAGGGAATATCTTCACGAACTCGCTCTTCCCCATACAAAAACGGCCCCCGGGGAATCAGGACCATCCCTTCCGGCGGTTTCGCCTCCGTGGAGATCTCAGTCGTTTCCTCGGTCATATGCTTCTGTATTTGGTCAATTAACCGGGTGGCATCGGCACGAAACCGCTCATCGCTCATTTTCATCGCCTGCCGTCGAGCCAGTTTGGCGATGGCGTCAGGTAACTCCGAGGCTTTTGGCATGCCTGCCCCTCCGACAAGTAGCGGAACAACCGGGATATTCCGTTCAAGCGCGGCCGGAATTTCGACCCGGACTAAATCTTCCGGATTATCTAGCCGTCGCTTCCCCTCTTCATCTTGTATATTCACCCAGGTCTTCCCGATGACGGCGATCAGGACATCACACGATTGGATGGCGTTCTCGTTTTGCTCCACGAAATCCAGACCGACCTTCATCGTATCGATGCCCATAAATATCCGGTCCTCGCCAAACCGTTCGATCAACAGGTCGGATAACCGTCCGGCATAAGCGATACTATCCTCTCGTCGATAACTGATGAAGATCCCTGACATCGTCGTATGTTTCTCTATATCTGAAATTGTGGTCTGAACTTCATGCGGTTCATAGATTTATAGGAGTGGATTTCTTACCCACATCGCCCATGCAATTTTCACCTGGCATTCGGCATTCTACGTGTTCTTCGAATTTCGTCAACCCTAAAGGGATTATAGAGACCCTTCCAGGCGGGCCATAGCAATCTTTAGGAGAACACGTATCCCCCGGCATCGGATGTCTCTCCGTTGAGGTAAGATTGAAAAATGGAGTCCAACGTTTCAGTCGCCTGCTGGAAACGGAGGACGGAGATGGACCGGATACCCAAGGGATGACACGCCGAAATTTCGGATGAAGGCGGCGGGACCCTAGGAGAGGAATATACTGCCGATACTTGCAGTGGCAAGGAGGTAGTCATGGCCGACGGGGAAAAGAAAATGAGATTGCTGTATAAAATCCGATGAGCACAAAATTATGAAGGGTGGGTTTGCTCAGTGGAGAACTCTCGCATCTTGGCTGGGCTAGCGAGCGCGGCGAGCACCTTTGCTAAGGTGGCCCGATGATTTCTATCATCAGGCCATCCAACAATGCCCGCATGCCTTGACTCGGGGTCCTCATCAGGCGCCACTCGCAAGCTATTCTCGATGATTCCAGAAACACGAATGTCCCCACGCCCGATGACTTTCCCCCTTGCAGGCTCAACTTTCTCGACTGCAAGCGCCCAGATTTCCTCATTTGAAAGATTGAAAATTCTGAAGACAGAAAGCTCCAAGTTGGACGATGACGGGAGGAAAGCTCCATGTCGCACTACCCCATCGCTTCTTATATTATCCTTTATTAAATATCTAGAGACGAATTCTGAGGGGTGAATGTCTTTTCCAGGCATATGGGCTATAAGAAGACCTTGGCAATGTTACGGAGAATCTCGGCAGGGATACGCTCATCCATATACCGTGGCCCGTAGATCCGTTCAGATCCAATGAGTCCTGAACAGGAGAGCACCCCGGTACCATTGAAACTAACGACGTACAAGAGCCATTTATTGGCGTACCACTCAAGACCAAGGTAGCCGTCAGGCTCCGGAATTACTTCCGGCATTGGAATGGAGGAAGGAAGCTTTCGCAGAAAAATCCTGGCCTCTTGAATCGCGGCTGCAGGAATGGGTTCGGCCTCAAGGCCATCCCAGTTCTTTTCTCTGTACTGCTGCGGCAAGGTTACGATAGCGTCAATCTTTTCGAGTCTCTTCTGCTCAGAAGCAAGATCCTCCCAACGACGTGCTTCCTTTTCATCACTCTCATTCAAATCTCTCTGGCTGAATTTACTTGAGGAGCTGAAAAGGTCATACACGGGAAGTGGATTTACTGTTGCAAGGCTCATTGGTACAGCTCCGCGCTTTTCTCAGTGAGACTATCAAAAAATACCAGATTCTTGAAGTCCCGTAAATGGTCAATTGTCGCCCATGCTTCCTGTTCGTCTCCAAAGTGTTTTTCCCTGAATACATCGATATCTAGGACTACGGAAACTGCGAATGGGTCCTGCCCAGGTTGGTACATTTGTGTGATAATAGCCATACATTGGTGTTTCGTGTCAGGGACGACTATGCGGGAATAAAATCCCGCATACATTTGGGGCAGGGCCTTCGGCACAACAGGCACATAATTGAGGTAGTCATCAAAGTCTAGGAGTGGGCCCGGCAACTCTAGCTTGTTAATGTATCGTGCAGCCACTCTGGTGATGCCATCGGGCTGAATAATGTCTGCATAGATTTTCCACACTCTCCTTGCTTCCGCTCGGAGCTTTGGCCAGTCTTCATAAGGAGGGAGCCGACTAAATGTGAGACCGGAAATCGTTGCTTGAATGACTTGGGTATTATCCCCGTTCGTATATCTAAAACCGAGTTGTTTTGAACTGGACTGCCCCGTGGACGGAAGTCCACCTTCAAATTTATATTGAAACTCCTCGATCGTCTTCTTGTCTGGGTACTGCTCTCGAAACTTTTCATCCAAGGCCGCGAGATGCTCAATCGTCCGTTTGTGGATAGGAAGCATCACCTGAATGTTTATGAGGGCTTCAGTAATCGGCGCTTTAGATAGATGTCTCTGTTTAGCCATATTAGATCCGCATTATACAGATATCCATTCTCGTTGTAACATTGAAGGGATGCTTTGACTCGTCCCTTAATGGATGCATTGTGGACCCTGCATTTCCTCACTCAGCGGTTTTAATTAGTTCCGTATCCGCCGCCCGGAGTTTCGATGGTAAGTTCATCGCCGACTTCAACGGAGAACGAATATTTTCCTGGAACGTCTTTTTCAATTCCATTTCGCTTCAAACAATTTCGACCGGGCTGTCCTGACTCGCCGGCCTCCAAACCATACGGTTTGGTGACGCGGCGGTCGGACAAGAGGGTGAATGCGATTACTTCTTCTTGCGACTTTTAGGCAAACCAGCATGGCTCAGGAGAGTTGTGTACCCTTTAAGTGTATCTTTTACGAGCACGTCGTAGTCCGGTTGGTAAGCTTCCCCTTTTATCTTTTTTATTTCGCCGGCTTGCTCCGCAACTCTTTCCAACTCTTCTTGTAATTCTTCCAATGAGTAAAAGAAACGGTCGTTGATCGCCACTTGTCCCTTCTCAAATAAAGTGTCGTCGTCGTCCAGAAGTGAAATGACTGCTTGCCGGGCCTTCATCCTCCACTCTGGCTCACCAGTTCCTTCTGGGACTGTCCTATAG
>JACDDF010000331.1 GCA_013817135.1 Nitrospirales bacterium | reverse complement strand
GGTCAGGCCTGTCTCCTTCTGAAACTGCATCCGTACCGGACAGGCCCCTGCCATTCAGAAGGAAGTTCCACCATCGAACGAACAAAACCGTTTAGCCGCCTACGGCGACAAGACTATAGCCCCTCAACGAAAATTTCATTCCAAAAAACCAGGTCGGAGTGGGTAGACGCATAAACCTAGGCAGGAAAATCGAATCCGATCATCCGACAAAAGGGATGGCCTCACACCTTTCCAGTGTGAGGCAATTCCTCAATTGGCAAATGTCTTGCCCCGAAACCGATCCTGAGAAGGATTATCGGATTTGTTGGGGGTTCCCATTGGTGGCTGCGGAAGTAATCGGCTCGGACCAGTCGGCGTACAAGGCAATCAGGTCTTTGGTGGGTAACGGGAAAAAGCCTGATTTCGCAACCAACTGTTGGCCTTCCTGACTTACAGCAAATTTGATAATTTCCGACAGGAGAGGAGAATCCTTTGCTTGTGGAGAATGATTCACATACAGATAGAGCACCCGACGAAGTGGATAGGATCCATTGCTAGCGGATTCAAATGTCGGCTCAACAAAAGGCTCCCCTTTCTCGCCAGCCACACGCAGTGGTTTGACGGAATCGGTGCGATAGCCGATTCCACTATAACCTATGGCATAAGGATCATTCATAACCGCATTGACAACCGACGCGGCGCCTGGCTGAACCACATCTGACTCTTTGTCTTTTCCGCCCATCAAGACAAATTCCTTGAAAAACTGTCCGGTACCTGAATTGGAATCACGAATTTGCGGAAGGATAGGCGCTTGTCCCCATGTGCCGGGAAGGCCCAGTTGGCCCCAATGGTCCAGAGACTCCTGCGCCCCTCGTCGCCTCTCAGAGGAGAATACGGCATCTAATTGTTGAAAGGTGATTTGATCGAGCGGGTTATCCTTATGCACAAAGACTGCAAACGCATCCACGGCAACGGGCACCGAAGTGGGTGAGTACCCTACCTGTTTGGTGAATGCCTTGATTTCCTCATTTTTCAGCGGACGGGACATGGCCGCGATGTGGGTCTTCCCACTCATTAAAGACTCAAATCCGACATTGGACCCCTCCGTGTCCAGAGTAATGACCAAATGAGGTTGAACTTTTTCCAGCTGGTTTTTCCATTTCTTCAGAATTGGGTCCATGGTATTGGAGCCAGTTATGTTGATCTTCCCTGATACACCACTTTGTGAAGAGTAATGCGGAATTTGTTGGTCGACAGGAGCATACAGATCGTGTGCTCCCATCACAGGTGTCCCAAACAACATCACGCCTAACAGGATACTGGACTGAAAGACCTTGCTTCTTGTTGATTTCATGCTTTTCCCTCGTAGTAGATTAATATGCCTTATTGTCCCTAATGCCACCAATCTCAAAATATGGAAGGATGCCTTCCCTCCTTCTCACATTTTTTTTATTAGGATAAAGCCTAACTTCGTATTATGTCGGAATAATGTCTTCCATGTTACAAATACGTTAACTTTTAATTGGAGGCTCTTGTGTAATTTACCTCTCCGACCGCATCTATCCTATGTACCTTCGTTAGAAAATCAAGCTATCCAGGATACTGTACGACTGCATCCATGAATCCTTGACTCACAACAATGGTTCATATTAAATTCTATTCATATGAATATGCAATCATGTTAATTATTTTTAAATTTCCAAAATCTCATTCCATCCCATGAAAACAAAAATCACATCTCCCGCTTGTGCCGATAAACTGAAAGTTTTGTCAGACCCAACCCGCCTCGGCGTGCTTGAATCGCTCATGTCGGGGCCGAAAAATGTCGGAGAACTCATGGGTGAATTGGATGTTGAACAGAGTTTATTGTCCCACCATTTGGCCATCCTTCGCGACGCAGGCTTAGTGGAATCGTCTCGGGAAGGGAAAACCATGATTTACCAATTGCCGGAAAACGTCTCAGATTCTACGGAGGGCAAGGCCATCAATCTGGGGTGCTGCAAAATTTCCTTCGATTAACGCGTCGTTCTTCAACCTCAAAAAACTCCTGTTGCACCTTATGCCTTTTTCATCTTTTTTTATTTTCACACTGAGAGTTATCCTGGTTAGCAATATTCTCTGGGCATTACCGCCGTGGGAATATCCGAGAGCCCGGGCAGAAGAGGCAAGACTGATCATCACCGGCTCCAGTACCATGGCTCCGTTAGTATCTGAAATCGGCAAACGCTTTGAGACCCTTCATCCAGGTAATCGGGTGGATGTTCAAACCGGAGGTTCCTCTCGCGGGATTGCTGACGCAGTGACCGGCCTAGCCGATATCGGCATGGCCTCCCGGGCTTTGAAACCTCAGGAAGCTCATCTATTTGGATCCGTCATTGCCTATGATGGCATTACCATCATCCTCCACCGTGATAATCCCGTAACGAATCTGACAGATGCTCAGATCCGGGATATTTACACCGGAACAATCACAAATTGGAAAACGGTCGGCGGAAATGATGCGCCGACGACGGTCGTCAATAAAGCGGAAGGCCGCTCGACACTTGAATTGTTTCTTCAGTATTTCAATCTCAAGAATCGGGACATCCACGCCCACGTCGTGATTGGAGACAACGAACAAGGCATTAAAACGGTAGCCGGGAACCCACATGCTATCGGGTATGTCTCCATTGGAACGGCCCAGTATGACGCCACCCATGGAGTGCCAATCATCCTTTTGCCCTTACGGAACATCCCGGCGACGATCGAGTCCGTCCGAACAGGCACGTTTCCCCTGTCCCGTCCCCTGACCCTTGTCACAAAATCCACCCCGGCGGGACTTAGTAAAACCTTTATTGATTTCGCCCGATCATCTCAAGTCCATGATCTCATCCTCAAGCAATATTTCGTCCCACTCCAAGAGTGATGCTCTGCTTGCATGGAGTTTGCGCCTTCTGGCATTGATGGCAGGAGGGCTCCTGCTGCTTGTCGTAGCATTTCTCCTTCATGAATCCTGGCCAGCCCTTCAGCGCATCGGACTTTCGCGTTTTGTCACCGACCCGGGCTGGTATCCGACCGAAGATGCGTATCGGTTGACGGCCATGGTATGGGGAACGCTATGGGCAACCGTTGGATCGGTGCTTCTCGCGACCCCTCTGGGAATTCTGTCAGCCCTCTTTTGTCATTTTTACGCGCCTCCTCTTCTGAGCCGATGGTACCGTCGCATGGTTGAACTTTTGGCCGGGATTCCTTCGGTCGTCTTCGGCTTTTGGGGTCTCGTGGTTCTGGTTCCGATGATCGGCCGCTGGCATCCTCCCGGGCCAAGCCTGCTGGCCGGCATTCTCATCTTGACGCTCATGATCCTTCCAACCATCATGTTGGTCGCCCACGCGAGTATTGCCCAAGTACCTGTTGCCTATATTCACAGCGCCACAGCTCTCGGCCTTACTCGATGGTCGTTGATTTGGCACGTGATTCTTCCCACAAGCCAGGTGGGCCTATTTACGAGTGTCCTGCTGGGATCGGCACGCGCACTTGGAGAAACCATGGCCGTTCTCATGGTCTGTGGAAATGTCGTGCAACTCCCCTCTCATCTGTTTGATCCGATCCGAACCTTAACCGCGAACATTGCTCTGGAAATGGCGTATGCGTTGGGGAATCATCGGGCAGCATTGTTCATGAGTGGACTCTTCCTCATGGGACTCGTTGTCCTGGTTGTCTGCATGGCAGAGGGCTTACGCCATCGGAACATCTATGTCGCAACAAGGTAAACACGTCCAAGAATACTGCCTCACCGTCATCATATGGACGGCGGCCACCATGGTCGCCATTCCGTTTATCTGGTTAATGGGTGATTTACTCTGGAACGGGGGGAATCATCTGTCATTGAGCTTCCTCTTCTCTGCTCCCCGGAACGCCGGGCGGGAAGGCGGAATCGGCCCCATCCTCATATCCACACTGTTAATCGTCGGAGTGTGCATGGGGGTGGCGGTGCCTATAGGATTGGGGACCGCACTGTTTCTTTCTGAATACACCCGACAGGATCATGCCCTGGACCGACTGATCCGAGCCTCGCTGGACGAGCTGGCCAGCGTCCCTTCCATTGTCTTTGGTTTGTTCGGGAATGCTCTGTTCTGTCAAGCGCTCGGGTTGGGATTTTCCATTCTGTCAGGAGGACTGACATTAGCCTGTATGGTTCTGCCCATCTTGATTCGCACCGTGGAA
>JACDDF010000330.1 GCA_013817135.1 Nitrospirales bacterium | reverse complement strand
GGCTTAAGTGGATCAGGTAAGTCGTCTTTGGCTTTTGACACGATTTATGCTGAAGGCCAGCGGCGATACGTTGAATCACTCTCCGCCTATGCCAGGCAATTCCTCGACCAAATGACGAAACCTGATGTGGATTCCATTGAAGGGCTTTCACCTGCCATTTCCATCGAACAAAAGACGACGAGTCACAACCCCCGTTCCACGGTGGGGACGGTGACGGAGATCTACGATTATTTTCGTCTTTTGTTTGCCAGAATCGGACAACCCTTTTGCTATCTCTGTGGGAATGCCATTGCAGCGCAAACGGTCCAACAAATGGTGGATGCCATTCAGGGGCTTCCTCTTGGCACAAAAATCCACATTCTGGCGCCCATTGTGCGAGGACGCAAAGGCGAATATCGCAAAGAATTATTGGCAGCTCGCAAGGCCGGATTTGTTCGGGCTCGCATTGATGGGGGAATTCGGGATCTCGGGGAGTCTATTAATTTACATAAACAACGTAAGCATACAATTGAGATTGTGATTGATCGACTCATCGTCAAGTCAGAGACCGGGGTGTCGCGTCGTTTGGCAGATTCGGTAGAAACGGCCCTCAAGTTGGCGCATGGCCTCGTTGGAGTGCTGACAGAAGATGATCAGGTCCGTGTCTATAGCGAACACCTGGCATGTATTCAGTGTGGTGTCAGCTATTCAGAAATTTCCCCAAGAATTTTTTCATTTAACAGCCCTCATGGTGCATGTGATGGATGCGATGGCATTGGGTATGAGGCTTCCACTCATTCGGAATGGGAGGAATGGACCTTCGATACCCCCTGTGAGATGTGTGATGGAGGCCGACTGAAGAAGGAAAGCCTTGCCATAAAAATTGGAGGGCAGTCTATTGTAGAAGTGACGCATCTGTCTGTGCGGAATATCTTGACATTTATGGATGCGTTAATCCTCACTGATCGCGAACAGATGATTGGGGAGCGAGTGCTGAAAGAGATTCGGGAGAGGCTGGATTTTTTACTCAATGTCGGATTGGACTACCTCACTCTGGATCGTCCTTCTGCCACTTTGTCCGGAGGGGAAGGACAACGGATTCGATTAGCCACCCAAATCGGATCGGGGTTGGTGGGCGTGCTGTATATCCTGGATGAACCCAGTATTGGGTTGCATCAGCGGGATCACCGACGGTTACTCCAAACGTTGTTACGATTGCGTGATATGGGGAATACTGTCGTAGTGGTGGAGCACGACGCTGAGACCATGCGCGCTGCCGACTATATTTTGGATTTAGGGCCGGGAGCTGGCGTGGAAGGAGGACAATTAGTCGCCCATGGGCCTCCCTCGGTGGTGATGGCTCACCCAACCTCGCTGACCGGACAATATCTAAAAGGGAGTCGCCGAGTGTCCTTGCCTCAGCGTGCACGGCACGCCAAAGGATTTTTGACCGTCGTGGGCGCGGAAAAGCACAATCTTCGGCACCTGACTGTAAACTTTCCATTGGGCCTCTTGACATGTGTCACCGGTGTGTCAGGGTCCGGAAAAAGCACTCTGGTCGTAGATGTGTTGTTCCGATCCCTGGGACAGGGTTTTTCCCAAAAGAAGCCGGTGTTTGAGGGATGTCGGGAAATACGTGGGCTTGATCAGCTGGATAAACTTATTGATATTGATCAGTCCCCAATTGGACGGACCCCGCGTTCGAATCCCGCCACCTATACTGGACTCTTTAGTTTCATTCGTGATCTGTTCGCGCAATTACCCGAGTCTCGAGTGCGAGGCTATAAGCCAGGCCGCTACAGTTTCAATGTCAAGGGTGGGCGATGCGAGGCTTGTCAGGGTGATGGCCTCATAAAAATTGAAATGCATTTTCTCCCAGATATTTATGTGACCTGTGAGGCCTGCAATGGCCAACGGTACAATCGCGAAACCTTGGATGTGACTTACAGGGGGCGAACGATCGCAGATGTCTTAAACATGACAGTGGCTGAGGCCCTGGAGTTTTTCGTGAACATTCCGCCACTGCGGACCCGACTGCAAACCTTATCAGATGTGGGTCTGCATTACATTAAACTCGGGCAATCGGCGACCACCTTGTCTGGGGGAGAAGCCCAGCGGGTCAAGCTTTCCAAGGAACTTTCGAAACGACCCACTGGTCGTACGCTCTATATTCTGGACGAACCGACGACGGGATTACATTTTGTGGATATTCAACGGTTGTTGGATGTGCTTGACCGGTTAGTGGAGACAGGGAATACGGTCCTTGTGATTGAGCATAATGTGGATGTGATTCAGAACGCGGATTGGGTCATTGATTTGGGACCGGAAGGTGGAGATCAAGGAGGATTTGTGGTGGCGGAGGGTAGTCCGCAAGCCGTGATGAAGGTCAAGGCATCGTGGACAGGGCAGGTGTTACTAGAAAATTCTAAAAGCCGAGCTTCTTGAGGAAGTCTAGGCTTTTTTCTTGTAAATATTCAGCCCGATTTTTTCTTCTCGATCAGGAATCGAGACATTGCCCTCGGTTGAGGCAATGATCGTTGTTTTCCCCGATGAAGAAGGACCAAAATCCTTCGCCAGGTCTACCGTAATCGTTAGCATGGTTCCATTGACAGTCAATTCCACATTTTTCATGATTGGGTCCTCTCTAGAAGTGCAGATCAATACAGGTTCAAGGATATTGGCAGAAAAGCTGCCCTATTCTGACAGGCCCACAAGGACCAAGAGTGCTCCTGCTCCTATTATATAGGGAACAGCACAGGTATAGAATACCGATTCAAAGGAAGAATATTTCCATGTGGAAGTAGGAGGTGACGACTGGTTCTTGTAAATGAATTCATAGGAGAAAATAAGCATACCAATGGTCAGGACAAGCACCCGACTGGTTCGAGGCCACGTGTAGAGACCGACGAAGAGATAGCTGGCAGTATGAAAACCACTAAATGCGCAAAGGATGGGAGCCAGAAAAAAATGGAGAAATGATCCTGAGAATCGAGGAGAACCCATAGCTTGTGGGGTTGAAAGCCCTGGATGTTCCATTATTTGACTTCGGCAGGCACCGAAGGCTTGGACATGGCAGGTTGGATGAAAGTCTGCTGGTCTGCACAAGTTCTGCACACACGCGGGCGTCTTTTTAGATAGGAGACCTTCCCACTAGCCAGACAACTATAATGGACGAAATGTTCACAGATGCTGCAACGAGACCATCCTCCACGGAGCAGGGTAAGGTTCCGGTACAGACCTTCGTGACACACCCCGCACATTTCGGGTTCGATACCCAACAACAGGGGTTCCCAATCTCCGGCTCGGTTTCGAATGCTCATGGCAGAAAAGTATACTGAGTAATTCAGGTGAAAACAATGAAGAAAGCTTTTTGGAACCGTTTACTGAGCTTATGTCCCCAAGTTATAGGCTCATAATTTGACACTCCAAAAATCCATTTGATAGGGTCACGAACTATTTTTTCTATGCTTCCACAGCGTCTATTCGCTCCTTTGTGAACATTCAAACCTACTTAGACCAACAGCGCCAACGGGTTGACCAGTTTTTGGAGCGGAGCGTCCCACTGCTCTCGGTCCATCCTCAACGACTGTATGAATCCATGCGATATAGCCTTCTGGGTGGAGGTAAACGCATTCGTCCGATTTTGACCATTGCCACTGCCCAAGCCCTGGGATATGACCGCGACGCCATATTGCCGTTCGCCGCTTCTTTGGAATTCGTTCATACGTATTCCCTCATTCATGATGATCTCCCGGCGATGGATAACGATGACTATCGGCGAGGCCGGTTAACCAACCACAAAGTTTTTGGGGATGGTATGGCGATATTGGCAGGTGATGCATTGTTGACGATGGCGTTTGAGTTATGCAGTCAAGTTGATGGCACAGAGGCTTTCTCTGTTGGTCAGCAGTTAGACATTGTGCGGGAACTGGCACATGGTTCTGGGCATCAGGGAATGGTGGGGGGACAGGTGATGGATATTCAGGCCGAAAACCAGGAGATTGATTTAGCTCACCTCCAGCAAATCCACACCTTTAAGACGGGGCGCCTGATTCGCGCTGCGGTGCGGATCGGCAGTATTATCGGTGAGGCTAGGACACAGCAAATGCAATGCCTAACCGACTATTCCGAGGATATTGGGCTGGCTTTTCAAATTGCCGATGATGTGTTGGACATGGTGGGGACAAGGGAGGAATTGGGAAAGGAC